>JAJEAZ010000043.1 GCA_022824105.1 Alphaproteobacteria bacterium | reverse complement strand
GGGCGAGGCGGTCGGGGGCCGCGTCGATCCCTTCGCCAAGGCCTGCTCCTCGGCGGCGCTCGGCTGCGACGGCGGAACGATCTTCTACAACATCGCCGCCGACTGGCTGAAGGCGGCCATCGTGTTCGCGCCGGAAGTGCCCTTGGAGGACGCCATGGCGATGCTGCCCGCCTGCGGGGTCGGCTTCCAGAACGCGCTCGGCGCGCTGGCGCCGCCGGAAGTCGCCGTGCATCTCACCTGGGAGGGCGGCATCCTGGTGAACGGCGCTGCCTGCGGGCGGCTCCGCGCCGCGGCCCACGACTGCGCGCCCGACGAGGTGCCCGACTGGCTCGTGGTCGGCCTCGAAGTGCCGCTCATCGCCGAGGACGCGGATGCGCCCGGCGCCGCGCCGGACCGGACCTCGCTCTATGAGGAGGGCTGCGTGGAGGTCGCGCCCGACGCGCTGCTGGAGAGCTGGTCGCGCCACACGCTGGTCTGGATCAACCGCTGGTCCGACGACGGCGCCGCGCCGCTGCACGGCGAATGGCGCGGCCTCGCCCACGGCATCGGAGAGGATGCTGCGGTCGGCGGGCGGACGGGCCTCTTCGTGGGCATCGACGAGCGTTTCGGCATGCTGCTGCGCGAGGGCGGGGCGACGAGCCTGCTGCCGCTCTCCGGCCTGCTGGAGCGGGGAGGAGACAAGTGAATCTCGCGCGCGCCATCCATTTCGACGAAAGCGACCTGCGCATCTTCCACAGCCCGGCGCGCACGGGCGAGTGGTGCGTTCCGGGCGGCTTCGAGTTCTCCGACTGGACCGAGGCAGACCTTGTCGGCAAGGCGCGCCAGGCCTTCGCCAATGGCTGGCTCGGCGTCGAGACCTTCGGGCGCGTCACCTTCGTCGCCGTCACCGCGGTCCGCGAGGAGGAGCTGGAGGCGCTGGCCGTCAGGCTCGCCGAGCATTTCGTCCGGGTTTACGGCGCGCCCTCGGTCGAGGCGGCGCTGCCCGTCGCCAGGGAGGAAATGGCGCACATGGCGGAGCTCTGCGAGGACCACGACCCCAACACCCTGCTCACGGTCGCGCGCGAACTCACCGAAGCCGGCGTGCGCGAGAGCTTCCGCTCCATCAAGCCCCAGGACGCCGGCCTCGACCAATTCGCCATCCACGGCGACCTGGAGGGGTGAAGGAAATGGTGGCAAGATGTTCCCTTGCCGGTTCATCAGTCTTTACGCTGCAATCCCCAACTCAATTCCGACACGCTCGATTGCGGCCTGTTCGTCTCCTCTATAAATCGGCATGGAAAGAAATCTATTCTGAGCTCTCTGAAAATTTCCACGCTTAATTGCTTTCATGTCTACATCTTCCATAATCGCAATAATTTTAAAGTCTTTTCTCAGTTTATCTTTTGCATCCAAGAGCAACAATAGCGCCTCATTGAGCTTATCGTTAGAAGTGATCATATAAACTGCACCCTTGAGACCTTCCTTGCAATGAGGTGTAATGATCAAATCGGAAGGAAATTCATGAAATTGCTCATCCACTGCAACATTTTCCTGAAATTCGGCTACTTCATTATAGCGGCTTCTCAGAGCGTGAATTACATCTTCTCGGAATGTAGATCGAATTCTCTCATACGTCAATAACTCCAAATCACGAATACGAATCAAAGAAGAAATAAATTCGATCAAACGCACCCCTAACTCGGAAGAACAAATATTTTGGCTTCGGATCAAATAATTATCTCTATCCCAAAATGCGTGACCCTCGCTCAATATGTCGTCAAGAATCTTACCTCTTTGTCCTTGATCGATTTGAAGACCAGAGCCTACAATTCGGGCAAGATACTCGCCATCATCCTCAAGTCTATACCCATCTTCTCCTTCCATGATATAACATCCAATAGGATCGCCAGAACGATCTACAATCAGCGTACTAACTGCATAACCGTATGGCACAGCCCTGACCGTGATTGAGGAACAATAGGCATGGCAAAGGGCTTCTTCTAACGAGGTTGCATCGATCATAGCAATGGGCCTTTCGGTTCGTTGAAGCGAAAGAATCGTTTGGCAGATTCCCAGAACAGAGCAGGAGTCCAAGACATAGTACGGCGATGATAAGAGGCTCGGCGCCGTGTAGATGGAATGCGCAACAAACCGTCGACACTCGACGGACCAAACTCCACACCTCCACGCTCGCAATGACTGTGACCATGGAGGCCCGGATGAGAACCGTGATGCTCATAGCGGGCAATTGCGGATCCCAATTTTTGATCATCTGCTAGCAGGATCAGCATTGCCTTCCAGTTATCCTTTTGCGGTTGACATTGACCCAAGAGAACGAATTCTGCGGCTCCGCTATTCGCCTTGGCAGATCGCCAAGTCCAGTCGGCTCGTATCGGCACCGTCTTCAAAAACACTGGCGCGTGCCGGGGCGGCATATCATCGCTGCGCCAACCGGTGTCGCTCAGCATTGTCTTCGGCTCTCGTATCAACCTTCTTACCCGCATGGCAATTCCTTATAGCGTTTCGTAGATTGACGCCACTTCAGGTGCTTCTTTGGACAGTCGGTGATCACAACGGCGTGTGGGTCACTTTACAGACCGCCGAAACCTAGAGGGAGCCAAAACCGACATCTAGTGCCCAACCAGTAGCTGTACCGGATTCGGGAACGATTGTACCTCGCCGCCGAGCCATTACCCATCCGCCGCCCCCAGCCACCGCGCGAGCGCCTTCGCCGGATCGGCGATTTCCTCGATTGAGGTGTACCAGTGGTCTTCCCAGCCGGTGGCGGGGAGGCCGGCGAAGACCATGAGGTTGAGGGGGTATTGCTCGCTGTCGGTGCAGCGGCGGAAATCGTCGCGGAAGAGGAACACCGGCTTGTCCCACGCAAATGCCAGGCCGAGCTCCACCATCACGCCCTCGTCCGGCGGGCAGCCGTTCACGACCGCGAACAGCCCGTCCGCGTCCTTCACATCGCGCATGTCCGCCTGCGCGATGCGCCAGGCCCAGCCGGCCTCGGCGCGGTCGATCTGGTTGTTGCGCCGGAAAGGCTCCCACACCTCCGCTCCGGCCGCCTCCAGCGCCGCTTCCAGCGCCCGGAGCGGCCCCTCCTTCTGCTGCGCCGAGAAGCCGTAGGGGTTCGCCAGGTAAAGCGTCTTGCGCGCGCTCATCTCCGCCTCCTCTGCCGGGTCCGCGCCGCCGCCATCCGCATCAGCCGTCGTTCAGATGGCAGGCCGAATGGCGGCCGGGCGCGATCTCCCTCAGCGCCGGCGCCTCCTCGCGGCAGCGCTTCGTGGCGTGCGGGCAGCGCGGGTGGAAATGGCAGCCGGTCGGCGGGTCGAGCGGCGAGGGAATCTCGCCCTTGACCGGCTCGTAGATGCGCCGGCGGGCATCCAGC
>JAJEAZ010000704.1 GCA_022824105.1 Alphaproteobacteria bacterium | reverse complement strand
CGGTGGTCGAGACCCCGGTGGCGGGCTTCGTCGCCGGTTCCGGCAAGACCGGGGTGCGCGGGCCGGTGGTGAGCCGCGAGGGCGCGCTGGTCGAGAAGGCCTTTCTCGCCGGCATGGTCTCCGGCGTCGGCCAGGGCGTCTCCCAGGCCTTCCAGCCGCAGGCGGTGGCGACCGGCGCGGGCGGGGCCGCGGTCGCCAACACCGCGCTCGGCGATATCGGCCGCGCCGGTCTCGGGGCGGGCGCGTCCTCTGCCGGGCAGAAGGTGGCCGACTACATGATCCGCCGCGCCGAGCAGTACCAGCCGGTGATCCAGCTCCAGGCCGGCACGAGGGTGACGCTGGTGTTCCTCGAAGGCGCCCGCATCGACGGCCGCGCCTTGCAGCCCCGGAAGACGCAATCCGACAACGGAGGAAAATGAGATGAGCAAGGGGAAGACCTGCGCGCCGCGCATGATGTCACTGCCGGCCGCCGCGCTCGCCGCGCTGCTGCTGGCGGGCTGCTCGTCGGGCCATGTCGGCGACGACTGGCAGTGCCCGCTGGCGGCGGGCGGGTCCTGCGACAGCGTCGCCGCCGCCGATCCGGCCGTGCCGAAGACGGATGGCGCGCCGGCCAGGGAACCCGGACAGCCGATCCGGCTGCTGCCTCGCGAGTGGGACGCGGACGACGCGAACCGTACCGCTGCGTCCCCGGCTCGGGGGCCGGGGCAGGCACCGGCGGCAGTCCGCTCCTGCAAGACCGACTGCGGCTTCGATCCGTTCGGCTGGCTCGCGTGGCTGTTCGGCGCGGAGATCGGCGAAGACCGCCCTGAAGCGAAAGACGCCGGGCCGACGGGGACGGAGGCCGCCCCTGACTTGGCGGCCGTTTCCACGGCGGACTCGCCCGCGGTTGAGGAAACGCCGGCAGAGAACGACAACGGCGCCGACGATCTCCGCACGGGCGAGACGGTGGCGCGCATCTGGATCGCGCCCTTCGTCGATGCGGACGGCATCTACCGCGAGGCCGCCCATGTCCGGGTCGTGCTGGAGCCGGCCGGCTGGAGGCTGAATTGAGCCTCTCCCCCAACACGGCGTTCGGACGCCTGCTCGAACTGTTCGAGGGCCCGGAGGCGCCGGGGCCGTGGACGCCGCCCGCCATGCCGGCCGCGCTGCATTCCCTGCTCCCCTGGCGCGCCTTCGACGATTCGAGCGAGCTCTATGTCAACGCGGAGTCGGTCGGCTTCGTGCTGGAACTGCCGCCCTTCGCCGGGATCGACGCCGAGACCCTGGGCGCGCTCGCCGGCACGCTCGCCGATGCCGCGCCCGAGCGCTGCACGATCCAGGCGATCCACTGGGCGAGCCCGAGGTTCGGAGCGGCCTTCCGCGCCTGGGCCGAACCGCGCCTCGGGAGCAATGCAAACAGCAGCAGCGCGCTCGCCCGGATGGGCCGACGGCGCGCCGACCTGCTGGCGCCGGGCGGCTGGCGACGATTGCACGAAGGCGGACCGCCCTTCACCCTCTCCGACTACCGGGCGTTCGTCACCGCCTGCCTCGCCGGCGGACCGGGCCCGGCCGCCGAGACCGCCCTCGGCGCCTTCCGCCGGGCGCTCGAAGGCACCCTCGCCTCGGCAGGGGCCGCGGCAAGGCGGCTGGAGCCCGACGGGCTGCTGTCGCTGGCGGCGGAACTGGTGGCGCCCGACATAGCTGGCCGCAATGACGGCGAGACCGAACGCCCGGTCCGGCGCTGGTCGCCCCGCGATCCCCTGCACGAACAGTGCATCGCGCCCGGCCGCGCGCTGACCGTGACCCCGCGCGGCCTCGCCTTCCACGATGCCGAAGGCGAAGACGTGGCGGTGCGGGTGCTCTCGGCCCTGGCGTTCCCCGAGGTGTGGCCGGGCTGGCGCGGCAATGCGCTGATCGGCGACTTCCACCGCGACTTCCTCCAGCCCGGCTGCCCGGTGCTGACCTGCCTCACCGTCACCACCGGCGACGCCGCCTCGGGCGAACGCGCCTTCCTCAAGGCGGTGCGGGCGACCCAGCAGGCCGGCACCGGCATAGCGCGGTATCTCCCCGGCCTGCCCGAGAAGGCGCGCGACTGGCAGACCGTGACCGAGCGCCTCAAGGACGGTGAACGGCTGGTCCGGGCCTGTTACATGGCGGCGGTCTATGCGCCGATGGATGCCCTCGACGAGGCCGAGCAGGCGGTGCGCGCCATCCATCACGGCCAGGGCTGGCGGGTCGGGGCCGAGCGCTACATGCAGCTGCCCTCCTGGCTGGCCTGCCTGCCCATGGCGTCCGCCGGCGGCCTCGACGCCGATCTCGAACGCATGGGCCGCATGAAGACCCTGCTCACCTCCTCGGCGGTCAACCTCGCGCCGCTCCACGGCGAGTGGCGCGGACAACCGCAGAATCCCGACAACCCGCCAGCGCTGTTCCTGATCGGGCGGAGGGGCCAGCCGGCCGGCTGGTCGCCCTTCGCCAACGAGGCCGGCAACTACAACGTCGCCGTCACCGGCAAGTCGGGCTCGGGCAAGTCGGTATTGATGCAGGAGCTGGTGACGGGCCTGGTCGGCGCCGGCGGCGAGGCCGTGGTGATCGACGACGGACGGTCGTTCCAGCACACGGCCGAGGCCCTCGGCGGCGCCTTCATCGCGTTCGGGAAAGACGCCGCGACGCTCAACCCCTTCGCGATGATCGACGCGGAGACCGCCGCCCATGACGGCGACTACCGCGAGGAATGCTTCGCCATGCTGGCCGGCGTGATCGGGCAGATGGCACGGCGGCGGGGCTCGATCGACGATATCGAGGCCGCGCTGATCGCCGAGGCCATTGCCACTGCCTGGGACGAGGGCGGCAACGACGCCGATCTCGGCACGGTCAGGAAGAACCTCGACGCCCGCGACGATCGCCGGGCGAAGGACATGGCGACCGCTCTCGGCCCCTGGTGTCCGGGCGGGGCGATGGGGCGGCTCTTTGCCGGTTCGCACACGCCGGCGCTCGACCGGGCGCTCACCGTGTTCGAGCTGGCCGAGCTCAAGGGACGGGGCGATTTGCAGGCGGTGGTCCTCATGCTGGTGGTCTTCCTCGCCACCCAGCGCATGTATCACGGCGAGCGTACCCGCGCGAAGGCGATCGTCATCGACGAGGCCTGGGACCTCCTGTCCGGCGAGGACAGCCGCGCCTTCCTCGAAGGCGCCGCCCGCAGAGCCCGCAAATACCGCGGCGCGCTGATTACCGGCACGCAGAGCGTCAACGACTACTACGCCAACCCGGCCGCGCGGGCGGCCTGGGAGAACTCGGACTGGGTGATCTTCCTCGCCCAGAAGGACGAATCCGTCGAGCTCCTGAAGCAGGAGAAGCGCATCCATTGCGATCCCGGCATGGAGCGCGCGCTCAAGAGCCTGACCACTGCCGACGGCAGATACGCCGAGCTGGTGCTGCACGGCCCCGACGGCTGGCGGGTCGCGCGGCTGGTGCTCGACGCCTGGTCGGTGGCGCTGTTCTCGTCGCGCGGCCCCGCATTCGCGGCAGTCGAAAACCTGAAGGCCGATGGCCTCTCCACCGTCGAGGCCATCGACCGGCTCGCCGGGGACGGTGCGCCTGCCGCTGCCGGCCATGCCGAACCATCCGAAACGGAGGCAACCCCATGACCGCGAAACGAAGCCCAGCGGGTTCGCAAGGCCCGCTCACCTGGCCCGACGATCCCGAGACCGTGACGGCGGAAGATGTCGATTTCGAGGCGCTGGCCCATGTGCTGGCCAATACCTGCCGCCGGGGCGGCTGCACCCGCCAGTACCACTCGGTCGCGGCCCATGCGGTGATTATCTCGGAGGAGATCGCGGCGCTCGACGGGCTCGAAGACGAGGACCGGCGGACGCTGGCGCTCCATGCGCTCATTGCGAATGCGCCCTCGGCCTGGCTCCGGGGGCGGCTGCCGGACTCGCAGCGGGCGATGGATAGAACGGGTCGCCTTGCCAGCGGCATCGAAGGTGCCGTTCGCGAGGCCGCCGGTCTCGATGCCGTGCTCGGCGAGGAACATGGCGAACTGTTGCGCTTCGTGACCCGCATGGCGACCGCCGCCGAGAGCCGCGACCTGCTCGGCGGCGATGCGCCGGTGGGTGCCGGCGTCGCCTTCCCGCCGATCAAGCGCCGCATCCGCAGCATCCCGCCCGACAAGGCGGCGCAGGCCTGGCTCGCCCGCTTCCGGGCGCTCGCCGGGCCGGACGCGGAGCGGCGCGGTCGCATCTCGGGATCGGACGGGACGGGCGAGGCAAATGCCGCGCAAGCCTGACATGGGGCGGCGCGACCCCGGATCGGCGTCCGGGGCAAGCCCCTGGCCGGTGCTGGTCTCGGCCGTGCTGGTCTCGGGCGCCCTGGCGGCTGCCGTCGCGGCGGCGACGCTGCGATATGGCGTCGAGCCGGCGCTTGGGATCGCCAGCGTCCGGCTCGGCGAAATGACCGCCGCGTACACCACCCGCGCCGCGGCCGAGGGCCGGACGGCGGAAGACGTGCGCGCCTGGGGCGTTGCCCTGGAGACCGCGCTGGATGCTGTGGCGGCGCACCATGGCGTCGTGCTGCTGCCGGCGCGGGCGGTGGCGGCGGGAGCGCCGGACCTGACGCAGGAGGTCGAGGCGGCGCTGGCGGCGGTCCTCGCACGCGGCCGGGCGGCGGGAATCGCGACACCGCCGGAGGACGGCCGGTGACCGCCGAGCGTCCGATATTCGGTCTGAAGACGGCCGCGTCGCGCCGCCGCCGGATCGGCCTCGGCGTGATGATCGCGCTGGCGGCGCTCTGGCTCGCCGCGGCCTCGCGCGTCCATGTCAACGCGAGCTGGTCGGACGGGGCATGGGGTTACGCCGCCCTGCCGCTGTTCGGCGCCGAGCTTCGACTCGGCGAGCGGGTGCTGTTCGAGCCGCCGGATGCTGTGAATTCGAGAGTCCCCTATCTCAAGACGGTGCGCGGCCTGCCGGGCATGACCGTCACGGTCGGACCGGGCAGGACGGTCTTTATCGACGGCGAGCCGGTCGGCCGCGCCAAGACCCATGCGCTCGACGGGCGGCCGCTCGAAGCGATCGCGCCGGGCGTCATCCCGCCCGGCCATTACTTCCTGCACGCCGGTCATCCCGACAGCCATGACAGCCGCTATGCCGAGATCGGCCTCGTGCCGCGCTCCCGCATTCTCGGCCGCGCGGCGGCGCTCCCCGACCTTCCCTGGATCGGGCTGAAGGGACCGCTGGTCGGGCCGGAGGATACTCAGTCGGGCGCGAAGCCGGAGGTGGGGCGATGACGCGCGCGGCCATGCTCCTGGCAGCGATGCTCCTCGCCCTGCCTGCCGCGGCGAAGGACCTCGGCGTGCGCGGCGCGACCTGGCCGGTGGCCGAGCCCGACCTGCTGGAAGAGATCGAGGCGCGCCTCCTCGAAATGGAACGCTCGGGCGAACTGGCGCGGCTGGAGACTGAAGCCCGCGAGCGGGCCCGGCGCAAGCTGGAGGAGCCCGACCCCGTGCCCGGCATCGTGCCGGCACGGGAGCAGCGCAGCCGCCTGTTCGATCCGGCCATCGTGGTCGCGCAGGATATCCGCATGCCCGACGGCGTTCTCATCGCCGCCGCCGGCACGCGGGTCAACCCGCTGGAGCGCCTGCCGCTGACGCGCGACCTGATCTTCGTCGACGGCAGGCGCGCGGCCGAGATCGCCTGGGCGCTCGCGCGGGAGCGTCCCGCGAAGATCGTGCTGCTCGCCGGGCGCCCGCTCGACCTGATGCGCCGCCATCGCCGGCCCTTCTTCTTTGACGTCAGTGGGCGTTTGGCAGCGCGCTTCGGCATTGGATTGACCCCGAGCCTGGTCGAACAGGAAGGGGCGCGGCTGCGCATCACCGAGATCCCGGTCGATGACCGGGAGAGTGCCAACGTGGACGAGGAGGGCTGAAGAATGCTGAACATGAACCGCGCCAGCTTGCTGGGCCATGCCGGGCGCGACCCGGAGATCCGCGATCTCGCGAACGGCGAGAAGGCCGCGACCTTCACGCTGGCCACCACGGAGAAATGGAAGGACCGCGAGGGCCAGCCGGCCGAGGCGACGGAATGGCATCGCGTTGTCGTCTACGGCCCCACGGTGGCGGCGGTGGAGACGATGCTGAAGAAGGGCGATGCGGTGCTGGTCGAGGGACGGATCGCGACGCGCGAATACCGCGACCGGGAGGACATTGCCCGGACGATCACCGAGATCGTCGTCGCCGGCAGGCAGGGCGTGGTCAACGTGCTCTCGGGCCGGCGAGGGGATGCGGCGGGATGATGTGCCGTTTCGCTTCCCTGGCGGCGCTGGCGCTGCTGGCCGTCCTGTGGGCCGCCCCGGCCTCGGCGCAGTCCTGCACGGGCCGGTTCGTCAACCCGATCTCGGACGTCTGCTGGGAGTGCCTGTTCCCGATCTCGATCGGGCCGCTCACCATCGGGAGTGTCGGCGGGGTGGTCGATACGCCCAATCCGGGCTCGCCGATCTGCTTCTGCGGCTCGCCCATCCCGCGCATCGGCCTGTCGCTCGGGGTGTGGGAGCCGGCGCGCCTCATGGACGTGACCCGCACGCCCTGGTGCTTCCCCAATCTCGGCGGCCTCACCATCGATCCCGGCCTGCCCGCCGCGCGGGGCCGCACCGGGTCCTCCGGCGGCGACGGCGCCAGGGGCTCCGTCTGGCATGCGCACTATTACATGTATCCGCTCTTGAGCTGGATCGGGGTGCTGCTCGATCTCGGCTGCCTGGAGGGCGGCGGGCTCGACATCGCCTGGGTCTCGGAGCTCGACCCGGCCTGGCTCGACGACGAGCTGACCTTCCTGCTGAACCCGGAGGCCGCGCTGTTCGCCAACCTGCCGGCGCAGGCGGCCTGCGCGGCCGACTGCGCGGCGGCCTCGGTCGGGCTGCCGCAGGACGGGCTGTTCTGGTGCGCCGGCTGCCAGGGCGGGATGTATCCGCTGACCGGCAACGTGGCGGCGCATGTGGGCGGCGTGCAGGCCTCGCTGCTGGCGGCCCAGCGGCTGGTCTACCGCCTCCACCGCGCCGGCCTTGCCTGGGGCACCTCGGGCTCGGCCGCGCTCTGCGGGCGCTACCCGATGCCGGTGATGCGCAAGAGCCAGTACCGCTGGCAGATGACCGAGCCCGTGCCGGCGACGACGCCTGCGACCGGCTGCAACCCCACCGGGCGGTCCTCGGTGCTCTGGGAGACCCTGCGCGAGCTGCCGGTCTCCGGCGAGAGCTTCGGCTACCTGCTGTTCCGGAAACGCCACTGTTGCCTGCTCTGAACCCGATGAAACGAAACGATCATCAAAACACTGACAAGGCCATGACGATCCACCTCTCCGCATCCCGAACCGTCCTTCTGCTCACTGCCGCGCTGCTGCTCGGCGCCTGCGCCTGTCCGGCCCGTGCCGACGAAATCGTTCCCGCAAGCCCGGAAGCGGACGCATCCCGCCTGGTCGAAGAGGTTCTGCGCAAGGCCGGCAACGGCGATCTTGCGGACTGGACCCGCTCGATCATGGACCGCGCGCTCGAACGCGCCGGCGAGGCCGCCGGGCAGACGGTCCCGGGACAGTCCCGACCCCTCCCGGCCGAACGCCATGCGGAAAGCTTCGCGGCACGCCGCCCCGCCTCGGCGGAGGTGCTGATCTTCACCAGCCTGTCGGTTCCGGCGACGAGCTGGCGGCAATGGGCGCGCGCTGCGGCAGTGCTGGACGCGCCGCTCGTGATGCGCGGCGTCGGCGCGGCGGGGCTTCCGACGACCGCCAAAGCAATCCGTGACCGCCTCGGCGACCGCAATGTCGGCACCCGGATCGGGTCCGGGGCAAGCATTGCCATCGATCCGCGCCTGTTCCGGCTGTTCGGCATCGCGCGCGTGCCGGCGGTGGTCGTCGTGCCGGGCGGCGTGCCGGCCTGCGAGAGCCGGGGCTGTTCCGATGACCCCGCCCCGCCGCACGACCGCATCGCCGGCAATATCGGCCTTATCGCCGCGCTGCAAGCCATCGCCGCCGAGGGCGAGGCCGGACGCGAGGTCGCGAAGGCGCATCTTCGTCGCTTGACGGGAGACGCGCGATGAGGGGGTGGGCGCATCGGCGGACCCGCCTGTTCGGCCTGG
>JAJEAZ010000573.1 GCA_022824105.1 Alphaproteobacteria bacterium | reverse complement strand
GGGCGTTGTCGCAGGCTGGCAAAAGACTGGGAGAAATCCATCGCTTCCAGTCAGGCATGGATCGACATCGCCCACATACGCCTCACTACACGAAGGCTCGCAAGGCCTTGTAACCGTTGATCGAGTTTCGAGTCAGGCTCTGATACGGCCCGAGGAAGCGTTCGCCATCGAAGTGGATGAGGTGGCTCGGCGCGTCAGCGCACCAGACTTCCGTCTCCCAGGAGATATCCCGCAAATATCGGCCCATCACGGTCCTGTCCGGAAAGGCCGTAATATAGACCAGACCAGGCTTTGCACCGGCGAACAGCGCCGCCAGTTCAGCGTGCCGCTTGGCGTCGACCGGGCCATGACTGGTAACCGACTCCACGAGCAGGAGCCAGTTCCTTTCCTCGAAATACAGCACGACGTCCGGCATCTTGCCGTGACGGTCTACCGTCACGCCGAGGGCATCAAGGCGTTCCTCCTCGAAATAGCCGACCTTGTCCCCCGTATCGCCGACATAGATGACTTCGGCACCAGGAGCGAAGCGCGGTGCGAAAGAAACGATGACGTCCCTGATGAGCTCGCTATGGGCGCCCGGGGTGAGGATAATGTCCCGGTTTGGCGCCACCGTGACCGGGATCATTTGCATTTCGCGGTCCCTCGCCCATTTCGCCGCGAGCGTCTTGCGGTCCGCAAGCCAGATATCCAGTGCCGACTGCCAGGCATCGGTGCCGAATGTCTTCACGACCCGCAAGGCTTCATCGCTGACCTGATAGCAGGCGCTCGGACTGTTGACCGGCCGTGCGGGATCGTCGGGGTTGTATAGTGCGATGCCGGCTTCCACGAACTGGTGCATCGTCTGGCGCCGGAAGGTCTCGCGCGTGTTCGGGGCGTATTCCCGGCCATAGTGCTCGCGCGTGTAATCCATGATCGGCGTGATACCCATCAGCGGCCGCTCCAGATCGCTCCATGAACCGGAGGGCCTGAGATCGAGCAGGGCGAGCAGGGTCAGCGCAGAGCGGTCGTTATGCTGGCCGCGCGGCATGCCGAGCGCCTTGAGGATTTCCAGCGCATCGTCGATCTTGCGCTGCGCGTCCAGCGGATTGTCGTCGTCCGCCATATGGCAGACCTCCTCCTCAATGATCCTGTCGATGTCCTGCTGCGAGAGTGCCTGGCCGTCGTATTGCCTTCCCAGACGCTCAAGGGTTGCCCTGTCAGGATAGCGCAGCGACCGCAGGTCCGTGGCATTCACCTGCGTATGGCCGTTGAATTGCCTGAAGTACCGATCCACGAGACTGCAATTCAGGTAGAGGCCGATCCCCGCCGCCAGATCGCGCCGCATTCCCTCCCGGCCCGTGTGTATGACGTTCAGATGGTTCTCGAAGCCGACCAGCTCCCCCGGCAGGTTCGAACCGTAAACCGAGGCGACGACTCGACGCCGTTCTTCCTTGGTAGTGAACCGTCGCGTGATCACATAGCTGCCGGTATTGGGCCAGAGCCAGCGCCTGCTTTTTTCCGAGACACGGATCGCGTTCGGCTTTCGCGCCGCCTTGGGCCAGCAAAGCGAGCCTTCCTGGAAATGGCCTGCATAGAGCAGAGGCACGGTCCCTTCTTCCGGCTCGGCCCGCAGGTCGTCCCTGAGACGGAAATCCACCACCGGTCCGGTCGAGACCTCGACGCCGATATCCGCAAGCGTTGCCGTGAAAAGCGCCATGCGGTCCACAATTCTCTGCTGGATACCGTCCGCGGCGATGTGTACGAAACGGTCGGGGTCGCCGTCGCGAATGACCGACCCATGCGGCACTATCCTGCGGGTGAGGTCCTCGGCGGTGCAGACGCGACCCGCCGGGTCGACGTCGAACGCGGCCCCACAACTCGTCGTAATGGTCACGTCGCAATCGCGGCCGTCCTTCACGGCATGCACGATGATGTTCTCCTGGAGCACGTCATCGTCTCCGAAGGCACGGTTGCGCGTCTCGAAGACATGGATGTGGCGCAGGCGCATCATCGAGAAGAACCGTTCGCGGAACGGCTTGAAGTAAGGGCCGTTGCAAAATGAGCGCGGGACAATGGCAACCATCTCGCCACCGACGCGCAGGCGTTTCGCCGCCAGGAACATGAATCCGGCGTAGAGGTTAGAGGTCTCAAGGCCCGCTCGACGCAGGGCCGAGCGATGCGATGAGCCTGCGCCGATCTTCCGGTAGGGCGGATTGAGAATCGCGTGGGTGAATCCCGGGTCCCCGCTCCTGCCGCCGCCGAACAGGTCGAGCTCCACGTCAACGTCGCTATCGAGAATGAAATCGGTCTCATGCAGCCGGCCGTTCGCGTCGATCCCGGCTTCCCGACACCAGGCCTTCGCCTGCCCAAGCGTGTCGCCGAGATAGTCCGCAAGCAGCGGATCGATCTCGTAGCAGACGAAATCGACGGAGCGCGGCCGGGTCTTCCCCGCGCAAAGCCCTTCGGCCAACGCGGCCGTCAGCGATCCGACCCCGGCTCCCGGGTCGAGTACACGCAAGTCTCCCTGCCGGTTCGAGAACAGGCTTGCCATGAACCGGCCAATCGGCGCTGGTGTCATATATTGGCCAAGCGACGCGCGTCTCCTGGTGTCGAGCTTCAGCGAGGCATCGACGCGATAGAAGTCGGCGGTCTCGGCGAGCCCGATCCCGGTCATGCCACGGGCCGCAAATCATCCGGCAGCGGATCGAAAGCGGTCGGAGTACCGTCCCACCCGCAATTCTTCAGGAACTCCGCGACAGCGCTTTTCACCCTCCGGGAGACCGATACATCATGATGCCCGCGAATCTCCACGAACCCGGATGGATTGTCACCGGGCAGCTCGACCGCGATGCGGTTGCCGTTGTTTGAGCGGACCATTGGAGGCTGTCCTCCACAGACGGTGATTCGCCTTCTGCTCCACCAGAATACATTATGCCGATGCGCATCGCGACGGCATGCTGCGGCGCGACGAGGAGGGTCACAGCCGGCCGTAGCCGTCCCCTGCTGCGGCAGGCCAGATCTTACCAAGCCGGTGTGGCTGCAACGACAAGAGGTAGGTCTGCACATCGCCCGTCCACGATCCTGACCGACCAGCCCTGCGAACAACTGAACAACGGCCGATGTTTCAATCAAAGCAGCTTGCCCTGGAGCGGCCGCCGGTCGGGCGTATCTCCGGTCCCATGCTCTTTCTGCCGCGCCGCAGTCCGGGGTTTCTCGGGTTCGTCCGGGATAAAGGCGATAGCGATCACTTCCGCGCGCTCCTCGCCGAACACGGAGCGGAGCCTGGCGAGAGCCTCCTCCCGCCGCCCTTCCCGAACCATCGCTTCAAGCCGCTCCCGGAGCAGCTCCCGTGCCAGCGCGCCGAAACGGGCAGACACCTCGTCACGCGCGCCGTCGGCCAGTTCTGCCGCAATGCGCGAAATGCGGCGCTGCTGCTCCTCATCCAGAACCAGCGGCAGAGCGGCGGACTTCTCCGGCGCCGACAGATCGACGGTCGTGACGCATTGGCCCCACCAGGCCGATGCCGACATGCCCGCCGCTTTCGCCCCCGCCTTGATCGCCGCCCACTGCTCGTCCGTATAGGAGACCGAGTGCCCTGTGCCCGGCTTGCGTTTGCGCACCTTCTTCATGTGTCCTCGTTGCCGCCGGACGGACGAAGAAAACGAATGACTTCCTGCACCAGAACGGTCACCTCCCGGCCGTCTGCGATAGAAACCGTGTCCTCCCCGAACAGAGTCATTTTCTGCATGTTCGTGTCGAGGCGTTGCTGGTCCTCTGCCGAGAGTGCAAGCGCATGCCCGGCCGGTTGCAAGGCCGAAGCCGCATCCCGGGTCGCCCGCCCGCAGCAGAGCCAACCGAAGTGCGAGATCTTCATCCTGTGCTTCTTCGCCTGCTTGCGGCCCGCCTCCCAGATATCCGACGGGAGGTAGAGGCTGCGCGGCCTTGCCCGATCCACCCTGTCACTCCCTTCAGTCGAACGATGTCTGGCCGTCGAGCCACGAATCCGCTTCGGCGCCCAGCTTCCGCCATGTCGCCCCGTCGTCCAGATCATCGAGGCGCAGCTTCTCCGCCTGCTCGATGACGCGCAGCATGCGCATCATGCGGCGCAGCACCTCAGGAGGCATTCCCGTCTCGCCGGCATCGGTCGCTGTCTGCCGGAAGCGATGGGCGCGAACCAGATAATCGCCATGCGGCAATCCTTCGGCCCTGGCGGCCTCGTGAATGCGCGCCCAGTCGGCATCGGTCACCAGCACGCTCCGCCGTTTCTTCGTTTCTCCCTCGGGTCCTGCCGCCATCGCGCTGCTCCCCGCTCATCGCACCATTCTAATAAGGCCGTATAATATAGCAAAAATAATGCATTTCAGATAGAATTATAATACACCATCCTTCGCTGCATGGACGAGCAGGAATCATAACCACATAAACGCCGCATAAGTATGATTTATTCAAGCGCATATACGATTATCTCGATCCCATATAGTCCTGCCTGCCCATAGTTGGCAGCAAGAACCCAAAATACACACCGATGTGCAACTTTTTTCGATCAGTGCTCTTTTTCTTATACGGCACTTAATCCGGGTAGGAACCGCTTGACATGGCTCATAACTTACTGTATCTCAAGGAAAGAAACGGGAGATAGCCTTGATCCATGTCAGTCATGTGAGCAGAAAATTCTGTGAAAATTTTTGCCACACATCATGACATTCCATGACACTTCCGCAGGGGGCCCCGGCCTCAACCGTCACCCCGGACGGCGCGTCAGCGCCGATCCGGGGCCCAGCCTTGGTTCTCGCGGCAGTTTCAGCGGTTCAGCCTGTTCTCCGCCGGCTGCGGCAGCATCGCGGGTCAGGGATGGACCCCGGCTCGGTGGCCGGGGTGACGAAAAGGGGCGCCGGGCGGGAGCGGAGCCCCGCGGAACGCCGCCGGGACATGGGTGCTGCATTGAGCATCCCGGCATAATCCGTTCTATGCTGCGTTACGACCCGACGCGAAGGCGAGTTTCGAGGAGGCGGACAGTGGCTCTGGACAAGCGCGGTTTGGAACTGACTGCAGCCGGCGACGATGCGGCGGCGGCGCTGGATGCGGCGCTGGACGACTTCCTGGCTTTCGGGCGCGACGCCGGGCCGTTGCTCAAGGCCGCCTTCGAGGCCGACGGCGACATGCCGATGGCCCATGTTCTCAGGGGCTGCTTCTTCCTGCTGATGGGGGTCGGCGCGCTGCGTCCGCGCGCCGCGAAGTCGGGCGAAACGGCGGCGGGCCTGCCGGCAACCCCGCGCGAGCGCGCCCATGCCGACGCCGTGTCGCGCTGGGCCGCCGGCGACACGGCCGGGGCGGTGCGCCGCTTCGAGGACATCCTGCTGGACCACCCGCGCGACATTCTCGCCATCCGCCTCGCGCACTATCTGCATTTCTATCACGGCGCGCTCGTGCAGCACCGGGACAGCACCGCGCGCGTGCTGCCGGCCTGGGACGAGACCGTGCCCGGCTACGGCTATGTGCTGGGCATGCGCGCCTTCGGGCTGGAGGAGATGGGCGACTATGCCCGGGCCGAGGAGTTCGGCCGCCGGGCGGTCGCGATCGACCCCTCGGACGCATGGTCGGTCCATTCCGTCGCCCATGTGATGGAGATGCAGGGGCGCGCGCAGGAAGGCATCGCCTGGGTCCGCGAGAACGAGGCGCACTGGGAACACAAGGTCCACAATTTCCGCCACCATCTGTGGTGGCACCAGGCG
>JAJEAZ010000021.1 GCA_022824105.1 Alphaproteobacteria bacterium | reverse complement strand
CTAGGGCCCGGCCCGCCGGGTGTCAAACCGCCTTCGCCCGCCGTCCGGCCTATTCGTGCCTGCCGTCGGCAATCATGACCATCGCCGGCAGAAGGAAGAGGACGAACATGCCGGCCAGCACGAGCCCGCCCAGCATGCTGGCCACGAACGGCACCAGGAAGAGCAGCGCGTCGCTGCGCTCGTAGAGCAGGGGCGAGAGGCCGAGCACGGTCGTCAGGCTGGTGAGCAGCACGGCGCGGAAGCGGTGGCGCGTGGCGGCCGCTGCGGCGGCGATCGCCGGCAGCGCCTCATTTTCCCGGCGAATGATGTTGTAGCGGTCGAGCAGCACCAGCGCATCGTTCACGACGACGCCCGAGACCGCGACGATCCCGAATACCGACATGAAGTTGAAATCCCAGCCGAGGACCCAGTGCATCAGCACCGCGCCTGCAAAGGCGGCCGGGATTCCTGCTGCGGCGACCAGCGGCTTCCAGTAACTGCGCAGGAACGCCGCCATCACCGCATACATGGCGATCAGCGCGAGTGGCACCAGGGTGGCCAGCGTTTCCAGAACCCGCTTTTCGTTCCGGGCACCGCCGTCCCGCTCTATCGCGATCCCGGGATGCGCGGCATGCAGTTCCTGCACGACGTTGTCCTCGATCAGCCGACGGGCCTGGATCGGCGTGACGACCGCAGCGTCGGCCTTCGCCTCGACGAAGACCGCCGGCTTGCCGTCGATCCGCGTCAGTTCGGCCAGTTCCTGTTTTTCCGTAAGCGTGGCCGCCAGGAAGAGCGGAATCTCCCCACCGCCGGGGCGTTCCAGCCGCATTCCGGCGAGTTCCTTCAGGCTGCGCCGGCGTTCGGCCGGATATCTGACGACGACCTGGATTTCCTCACGGCCCCGCTGGATGCGCTGCGCTTCGGCGCCGTGAAGCCGGGCACGCAATTGCGAGCCCAGCAGCGCCGGAGAAAGCCCGGCGGCCTTGCCGGCCGGGGTCAGCTCTATCTCGAGCTGCCGCTTGCCCGGCGAGAGGTTGTCATAAACGCCGTAAACGCCGGGTATCGCGGCGAGGGCGGAGCGCAGTTTCCCCGCGGCGTCCTGCAGGACCTGCGGATCGTCATGCCGAATCGAATAGGCGAGGTTCGGCCTGATCTTGCTTCGGCTCGTCACATATTCCACATGTTCCAGGCTCGAAACGTCGCCGACGCGGGCCCGCAAGGCGCGCTCCACTTCGCTCGGCTGCGCGACGCGGACGGGACGGCGATAAAGATGGGCCCTCACCGTCGCCAGATGGTCGCCCTTGAGTTCGGCGTCTCCGGGCCGGGTGGACAGGATCTTGCCGACGGAGACGCTGACCGATCTGATCGACGTGCCTTCCAGGTCCTCGTTCACGCCCTCAGCGGCGTCCCTGAAGCGCTCGGCGGCGGCGAGCGTCGCCTCGAACGGCGAGCCGGCCGGCAGGCGCAACTCCACCTGCACCATGTTGGAAACGCTCGCCCTCGCCTCCGCGAACAGGACCCGGACGGCGTCGTAGCGCAGAAGCAGCACCGCGCAGGCCACGATGGCGATGCCGATCGCGAGCGCCGTCCAGACATGGCGCACCGACCAGGAGACGGTGGCCGTCACCACGCTGTCGCGAATGCCGTCGAGCCATCTGCTCACCGCCCCCTGCCACCCGCTCAGCGGCGGCGCGCTCCACGGCCGGTCATGCGACAGGTGCGCCGGCAGGATCAGGAACGCCTCCACCAGGGATATCGCCAGCACGAACAGCGCCACATAGGGAATCACCCGAATGATCTGCCAGGCGCCTTCGGTAATGAACAGCAGGGGAGACAGCGCAATCAGCGTCGTGGCAGCGCCGACGACCAGTGGCCCGACCACGGCCCTTGCGCCCGAAATTGCCGCGGCCAGCCCCGTCCCGCCGCGGCTCCTCTCCGTCGCGATGCTTTCGCCGACGACCACCGCATCGTCCACCACGATGCCGACCATCAGGAAGAACGCGAACAGGGTGCCCATGTTCAGGGTCATGTCGGCCGGCGCAAAGAAGATCAGCGACCCGACAAAGGCGAGAACGATGCCGAACGTCGTCCAGAAAGCCACCCGGAGGTCAAACACCGCGACGAGGCACAGGAACACCAGAACCGCACCGATTACGGCGTTTCCGAAGATCCTGGTCAACCGCTCGATGGTCAGTTCGACCTTGTCGTCCCAGACCTGGACCGAAACATGCTCGGGCGGGCTGTAGCCGCCGAGGAACCCGGTGACGATGTTCCTTATCTCCTTGGTGGATTGCCTGCCGGTTGCGCTGATCCGAAGAAACACCGCCGGCACGCCGTCCAGTTCGGTCAGGACATTCTCATCGACGAAACCGTCGCGAATTCTGGCGACGTCGCCAAGCGTGACCACCGTTCCGTCGAGTCTCGTAATAAGCGGTATATCCTTGAATTCACCGCTATATTTCCGCTTTCCCACGACCTGCAGCACGACGCCGCCCGCGTCGGTGCGCAATTCCCCGAACGTCAGGTTGAGCGATGCGCGCCGGATCGCCTGCCTTATGTCGCTGATCTTGAGGCGGTTGCGCCGCAACTCCTCCTCGCTCAACTCCAGCGTTATCTCCCGGTCCCGCGTGCCTTCCAGCTGTATGTGGGACACCGTCGGCAGGGCCAGCAGCGAGTCGCGCAGGTTCTCCGCCGCAAGTCGAAGACCGGCTTCCGTCGCCGAACCGGACAAAACCGCAATCGTCACGACATCGTTTCGCCATCTGAAAAGGGAGACCTTGGGCCGCTCCGCGTTGGGAGGCGGAAAATTCTCCAAGGTGTCGATGGCGCCTTCGATGTCGTTCAGGACCGCCTCGTCATCGGCGAAGGTCTCGAGCTCCACATCGATCAGGCCGACGCCATCCTTCGCCGTGCTGACGACCCGGCTGACGCCGGATATGCCTACAATCGCTTCCTCGACCCGGCGGACGACATCCTCCTGCACTTCCCTCGGCGATGCGCCGGGCGACGGGATCTTGATGGCAATACGGCGTAAGTCGAACTCCGGGGTGTTCTGGACCACAAGCCGCGAGCCGGCGATGGCGCCCGCGACGATCAGGAAGACCATAAGCAGGTTGGCGGCAACGGGGTTCGCCGCAAACCAGGCAATCGGGCCCCGAGGCGTTCCGGACCCGCCGGCGCCTCCGCCAGCGTCGGTGTTGCTCATGCGCCGCCCCCTATGCCTGCGGCTTTGCGGTCGTTACCGCGAGGCCCTCCCGGGCTCCCGGCAAGGTGCCGAGCACGACGCCGTCGCCTGCATCGAAGGCCTCCACCACCCATCCGCCCTCGATCCGTCCCAGCATCCGCGGCTCGACCGAGGTCAGCGCGCCGTCCCTGACGACCCAGACGCGGTCGTTGGCCTGCGCGGCCGCTTCCGGCAACACATAGACATCCCGATGCACCGGGCCCTTGATTGAGACCTCGGCAAAGGTGCGGGGCAGCGGCCGGTTCTCCGCCGGCAGCTCGTCGGAGAATTTCAGGAAGAGCGAGGCGAGCCGGCTCTTCGGCGCCACCACCGAGGAGACGCCCGCGACTTCCGCCCGGTAAATCCCCGTTCTGGTGCGGACCACGGCCGACCGTCCGACGACGGGCGAGAGATGCCTGAGGTCGCGCTGCTCGACGGGAGCAGTTACGCGGATCGCTTCGGGCCGATAGACGACTCCCAGCACCGCCGCCTTGCCGACCTTCTCCGCCGGCCCTGCGAGCTCGCCCACCTCGACGCTTGAGGAAACCACGCGGCTGCCGAAGGGGAGGGATATTTCCGTTCTGCGAAGTTGCAGCTCCGCAAGCTGAAGCGCCACGCGCGCCTTTTCCAGCTTCAGGACCGCTCCGGCCGTGTCTTCGTTCCGGGCCTCTCTCCCGCTTACTTCATGCTCGAGCCCCGCTACCTCCAACCGGGCTTCTTCGACCCTGAGTTCGTATTCCTCGGGGTCGATCCTGATGAACACTTCATTCGCCGCTATCGATCCGCCGGGCTCGAATTTCGGCGAGACCCAGACGACGCGGCCCGCGACCTCGGACATCACCGTCGCCCGTTCCTTCAGCTTTACCGACCCCGTCAGGCTCAGCGTCAACGCCTGCTCGGTCGGCTCCGGCCTGACGACGCTGACGACCGGCCGTCTTTCCCCGCTCGCCAGCGCCGCCCTGTCGATGCGTTCGACCCGTTCCGGCGCGCGGGCGAAATAGAGCGCAACCGCGATGGCGCCGAGAATGACGACGAGTTGCAGGTAACCGAACCATTGCGGCCTGTCGGCGCGCGTCTCCGGACCTGTCGAATCCTGCGGCATCGTTCTCTCCGATCTCGCATCAACACCGACGCGCAACCATGGAGGCGCCTCGCAGTCCGGAAGCGCAGGCGGCCCGCCGGCAAGGTCGTTATAGTATCGTTATAATAAAGGTCTTTATATCAAATCTGAATAGCAGGCGGTGCAATCGGGCCGGACGAAGCATCACTTTCCGGCCAGCGTTGCGACATGCGCGCCGACGCACTCCTCCAGCGCCGCAAGGTCGTAGCCGCCCTCGAGCACGGCCGCGAGGCGGCCCCCGGCATGACGGCGGGCTACGGCCAGCAATCGGCGCGTGGCCCAGGCGAAGTCCGCGGCTTCGAGTTCGAGTTGCGCCAGCGGGTCGGCGCGGTGGGCGTCGAATCCGGCCGACACCAGGACCAGTTCCGGGCGGAACGCCT
>JAJEAZ010000094.1 GCA_022824105.1 Alphaproteobacteria bacterium | reverse complement strand
GTCGCCCAGCGCGGCGTCGAGCAACAGGGCGCCGAGCAGGATCGGGACGGTGACTGCCGTTCCGTCTATCATGGCGGCGATTCTACTCTAAACGAGAGGCGTGATGCCCAGAACCGGAGTCATGGTTTGCGGCCACGGCAGCCGCGATGCCGATGCCGTGCAGGAGTTCCTGTCCCTTGCCGAGGGGCTGCGGCCGCGCCTGCCGGATTACGATCTGGAAATCGGCTTTCTTGAGTTCGCCCGCCCGGTGATCCGGGAGGGGCTGGAGGCGCTGGCCCGCCGCGGCAACCGGCGCATACTCGCCGTCCCCGGCATGCTGTTCGCCGCCGGGCACGTGAAGAACGACGTGCCCTCGGAGATCAACGAGTTCGCGCACGCACATCCCGACATCGACATAAGGCTGGGGCGGGACCTCGCCATCGACGCGAAGCTGCTGCAGGCCGCCCGCGCCCGCATCGAGAGCGTCCTCGACGATGATATGCCCCGCGCCGACACGCTGCTGATGGTGGTGGGGCGGGGCACCAACGACCCCGACGCGAACTCCAATGTCAGCAAGGTCGCCCGCATGTTGTGGGAGGGAATGGGCTTCGGCTGGGCCGAGACCTGCTATTCCGGCGTGGCGCACCCGCGCGTGGATGCAGGGCTGGAGCGCGCCGCCCGGCTCGGCTTTCCACGGATCGTCGTCTTTCCCTATTTCCTGTTCACCGGCGTGCTCGTGCGCCGCATCTACGACCAGACCGACAAGGTTGCCGCGGCTCACCCGGGCATATCCTTCGTGAAGGCGCCCTATCTGAATGACCATCCCCTGGTGCTGGACAGCTTCGCCGAGCGCGTCCGGGGCGCATTGACGGGCGACAACCTGATGAATTGCGCGCTCTGCAAATACCGGGAGCAGATCGTCGGACGGGAGGACGAGGTCGGCACGCCGCAGGCGGGGCATCACCACCATGTGCGCGGCGGCGGCCACTCGCATTCCCACGAGCATGGGCACGACCATCCCCACGAGCACGGGCACGACCACTCCCACGGGCACTGATGCACACATATCTGCGCGATCCGGCGGCGATCTACCGGCTTTCGTTCCGCATGGCGCGCGAGGAAACCGACCTGTCGGGCCTGCCGCCGCGCGCCGCCGGGCTTGCCCTGCGCCTCGTCCATGCCTGCGGGCGGCCGGAGATCGTGCGGGACCTTGCCCTGAGCGCGGGCGTCGTCGAGCGGGCGGAAACCGCCCTGGCGGCCGGCGCGCCCCTTATCGCGGATACGCGCATGACGGCGGAAGGCATTATCGGGCGGGATGCCCTTTGCGCCATCGACGAGCCTCCGGTCGCGGAAGCCGCCCGCGCCGGGGGAAGCACGCGGGCGATGGCCGCCATGGACAGGCTGGCGGACCGGTTCGAGGGCGCCGTCATAGCGGTCGGCAACGCCCCGACCGCGCTTTTCCGGATGCTTGAACTCGTCGCCGGAGGCGCGCCGCGGCCGCTGGCGGTGCTGGGCTTTCCGGTGGGCTTTGTGGGCGCGGCAGAGTCCAAGGCGGCGCTCATCGAGAGCGGCCTGCCGCATATTGCGCTCAAGGGCCGCTTCGGCGGAAGCGCGCTCGCCGCCGCGGCCGTCAACGCACTGCTTCATCCGTCCGAGAGCGCGCCGTGACCCCCTGGCTGACCGTGCTCGGCATCGGCGAGGACGGCCTCGACGCCTTGGGCCGCGCCATAGTCGGGAGCGCGGAATTCCTGGTCGGCGGCAAACGCCATCTGGCGCTGGCCGGAACGGGACCGGCGGAGCGCATGACATGGCAGCGCCCCTTGTCCGTGACGCTGGACGCGATCCTCGCACGGCGCCCAAGGCCGACCGTCGTGCTGGCAACGGGCGACCCGATGTGGTTCGGCATCGGCAAGTCGCTGGCGCGAAGAGTGCCCGCCGGGGAAATGCGGATCCTCCCCGCTCCCGGCGCCTTCTCGCTGGCGGCGGCGCGGCTTGCCTGGCCGCTGGAAGGCGCGGCAACGCTGTCGCTGCATGGCAGGCCGCTCGGTCTGCTCGCATTGCATGTCGCGCCGGGCGCGAAACTGCTGGCGCTCTCCCATGACGGCGGCACGCCCGCGCGCGTCGCGGACTGGCTCACCCGTTACGGTTACGGGGAAAGCCGCATGGTGGCGCTTGCGCATATGGGCGGTTCTCTGGAGACCCGCGTGGAGGGCCGCGCCGATAGCTGGACCGGGGAGGTTCCGGACCTCAACACGCTGGCCGTGGAATGCGTCGCCGGCGACGGCGCGCGCATATTCTCCCGGGCGCCCGGCCTGCCGGACGATTTCTTCGAGCATGACGGGATGCTGACCAAGGCCCATGTCCGCGCGGCGACGCTGGCCCTGCTGGCCCCGACAGCCGGCGCGCATCTCTGGGATATCGGAGCGGGCTCGGGAGCCATCGCCATCGAGTGGATGCGGGCCGGCGGGACGGCGAGCGCGGTGGAGCCGGTTGACGCGCGCCGCGCGACGATGGCGCGCAATGCGGAAGCGCTGGGCGCGCCGGGCCTCGACATCCGGACAGGACACGCGCCGGAGGCGCTGAAAGGACTGCCCGCGCCCGATGCCGTGTTTATCGGCGGCGGGCTCAGCGCAGAGGGCGTTCCCGAAGCGGCATGGGCAGCGCTCCGGCCCCACGGGCGCATCGTTGCCAATGCCGTCACGCTGGAAAGCGAAGCGCGGCTCGTCCGCGCACGGTCGGAGTGGGGCGGCGAGCTCTACCGCATTTCGGTGGAAGCGGCGGCGCCGGTCGGGCGTTTCACCGCCTTCCGGCCCGCCATGGCGGTGACGCAATGGGCCGCGCGCAAACCGTGGCGGGGAGACTCGTGAGCGGCTGGATCAGGGGCGTCGGCGTCGGCCCCGGCGACCCGGAACTGCTGACCCTCAAGGGCCTGCGCATCATCCGGCAGGCGGACGTCCTCGCCTTCCCGGCCCCCCTCGAAGGGCGGAGCTTCGCGCGTTCCATCGTCGCCTCCCATCTCGACGGCGCCCGGATCGAGCTGCCGATCAGGATGCCGATGCAGGCGGACCGTTTCCCCGTCCAGGCCGTTTACGACCGGGCCGTAACGGAGATCGGAGCGCATCTGGAAGCGGGGCGGGGCGTTGCCGTGCTGTGCCAGGGTGATCCGTTTCTTTACGGCTCCTTCCTTTACCTGTTCGCCCGCCTGTCGGCGGACTGGCCCGTGGAAGTGGTGCCCGGCGTTTCCTCGTTGACGGCCTGTGCGGCGGCAGCGGGTTCGGCCCTTGCGGCGCGCAACGACGTGCTTTCGGTCATGCCGGCCCCGCTCGCCGACGGGGACCTCGAAGCCCGGCTCCTGGCCTGCGATTCGGCTGCCCTGGTCAAGATCGGACGCCATTTCGCGCGTGTCAGGTCCCTGCTGCTGCGCCTCGGCCTCGGGGATTGCGCGCGGCTGGTCGTCCATGCCGGTTTGCCGGATGAGCGCGTTCTGCCGCTCGATGGCGTCGATCCGGCCGAGGTGCCCTATTTCTCGACGATCCTCCTCCACAAGCGGGGCAGGGCCTGGCTGTGACGGTCGCGGTGGTACTGACCGGGCGCGGCGCCGGGCTTGCGGAACGGCTGGGCCTGGAAGCGTTGCCGCTGGATGCGATGGAAGGCCGGTTTCGTGCGGGCGAGCCGGTCGTCGCCATCATGGCCGCGGGCATTGCGATACGGCGGCTGGCGCCCTTGCTGGCGGACAAGCTGGAGGAGCCGCCCGTCGTGGCGGTAGCCGAGGACGGGAGCGCCGTGGTGCCGCTGCTCGGCGGCCATCGAGGCGCCAACCGGCTGGCCCGCTACATCGCCCGGACGCTTGGCGTGCAAGCCGCCGTAACCACCGCAAGCGATGTCCTGTTCGGCGTGGCGCTGGACGACCCTCCCCCCGGCTGGACGCTCGCCAACCCCGCGATGGCGAAGCCGGTCATGGCGGCGCTGATCGCCGGAGAACCGGTTCGGCTGCAGGTCGAGGCAGGCGATGCCGGGTGGCTCGCGCCGCTGCCCTGGTCGGCGGAGGGAAGGTTGTCGGTGCGGGTCTCCGACCGGTCCTTTTCCCCGCAAACGGACGAATTGCTCCTGCATCCGCCGAGCCTCGTTCTCGGCGTCGGGCTGGAGCGGGGCGCGCCCGCCGGCCTCCTGCTCGACCATGTCGCCCGGACTCTGGAAGACGAGGGCCTGGCGCGGGCCTCGCTGGCCGCCGTCGCGACACTGGACCTGAAGGGGGACGAGCCGGCTGTGGCCGCGCTCGAGCTGCCGATGCGCCTGTTCGATGCCGCGGCGCTCGACCGGGTCGCGGCGCCGAACCCGTCCGCCATAGTCAGAGCCGCCGTCGGCACTGCGAGCGTTGCGGAAGCGGCTGCGCTTGCAGCAGCCGGGGAGGGCGCGGTTCTGGCCGTGCCGAAGCGGATCGGGCAGCGCGTCACCTGCGCCGTCGCACGGATTGCGCCGCCGGTGGGCCGGCTGACGGTAGCGGGCGTCGGCCCCGGCGCTGCGTCCATGCGGACAGCCGAGGTAGAAGCCGCCATCGCCGGGGCGACCGACATTGTGGGCTACGGCCCCTATCTCGATCTGGTTGCCGACCTCACCGGCGCAAAACACTGCCACGCCCGGGCCATCGGCGAGGAGATGGAGCGTGTCGACCTGGCGCTCCGGCTCGCCCGCGACGGCAGGACTGTCGTGCTGCTCGCTTCGGGCGACGCCGGCATCTATGCGCTCGCCGGGCTGGCGCTGGAACGCAGCGGCGGCGAAGCGGAGGTGACGGTGCTGCCCGGCATCTCGGCCATGCAGGCCGCCAGCGCGAAAGCCGGCGCGCCGCTTGGCCACGACTTCTCCGTCATTTCGCTCTCGGACCTGCTGACGCCGCTGGAGGCGATACGCGCCCGTGTGGAGGCGGCGGCGGCGGCCGATTTCGTCATCGTCTTCTACAACCCGGCCTCGAAGGAGCGCCGCGGACCGCTGGAGGAAGCGCTGGCGATCCTCGCGCGGCACCGGGACCCTGGAACGCCCGTCGTCAGGGCGCGCAATCTCGGCCGGGCGGACGAGCTGGTGGCCGTCGAGACGCTGGCCGGACTCGACCGGGAGGCCGTGGACATGACGACCGTGCTGATCGTGGGCAACAGCCGGACGGTCCTCGTCGGAGGCCGCGTGGTGACGCCAAGGGGATATCTGCCGTGACCGTGCATTTCATCGGCGCCGGGCCGGGCGCGCCGGACCTGATAACGGTGCGCGGACTGGAATTGATCCGTTCGGCTCCCGTCGTGCTCTATGCGGGCTCGCTGGTGCCGCAGGAGGTAATTGCGGAGGCCCCGGACGACGCGAGAGTCCTCGACACCGCCGCGATGACCCTGGATGAAATCGAGGCTGAGTTCGTTGCGGCGGATGCTGCGGGCAAGGATGTGGCGCGGGTGCATTCCGGGGACCCGTCGCTCTACGGCGCGACTGCCGAGCAGATGCGCCGCCTGGACCGGCTGGGCATCGACTACACGGTGACGCCGGGGGTGCCGGCCTTCGCGGCCGCGGCCGCCGCGCTCGGCATCGAGCTCACCGTGCCTGGCATCGCCCAGACGGTCACGCTCACCCGGACGGCCGTGCGCGCGACGGCCATGCCCGACGGGGAGGAGCTTGCCGCGCAGGCCAGGAGCGGCGGCACCCTGGCGATCCACCTTTCGACCGCCAACCTCGCCAATGTCGTCCGCACTTTGGCGCCGGTGCTGGGGCAGGACTGTCCGGTCGCCGTGGTCTATCGCGCGAGCCAGCCGGACCAGAAAATCGTGACCGGCACGCTTGCGACGATACGCGAGCGGGCGAAGGCCGCCGGCTTCATCCGCAGCGCGCTCATTCTGGCGGGGCCTGCGCTCGCGGCCGGAGGGTTCAGGGAGAGCCGCCTTTACGACCCCGCGCATCATCACGCATCGCGGCCGCGGCGGCGATAATCCGGCGCGTCTCCGACCAGAGCCGGTAATCGTCGAGACCGTCCAGCGGGGTCCAGCGCGCCTCCGCCGCATCGTCGCCCGCAACCGCCTCGCCGGAGACCCATTCGGCGGCGAAGTCGATCAGCGTGTAATGGGAAATCGCGGCGCCGGTCTCGTCGCGGCGGATGCCGTCCACGACATCGACGAGGCCGATCAGCGCAATCTCGACCCCGGTCTCCTCGCGGATTTCGCGGTGGGCTGCGTCGCGGACGGTTTCGCCCCGCTCCTGCTTGCCGCCCGGAATGCTCCACCGGTCCTTTTGCGGCGGCTTGCCCCGCCGGACCAGCAGCACATCGCCCCCGCGCAGGACGACCACCCCGACACCCACGACCGGCCTCTCCGCGCCAACCATCGCCGCGCCTCTCGAACGTCAGGCCATATACTGGCCGCCGTTCACCGAGACTGTCGAGCCGGTAACGAAACAGGCGTCGTCGGCGACCAGGAAGCGCACGACATGGCAGATCTCCCTCGGGTCCCCGAACCGCCCGACCGGGATCTGGCTCTTGATGACTTCCTGCACGCGCTCCGGGATCGCGCGGACCATCTCGGTATCGACATAGCCGGGGCAGATGGCGTTCACGGTGATGCCCTTGGCCGCGTTTTCGAGCGCCAGCGCCTTCGTGAAGCCCAGGATGCCGGCCTTGGCGGCGGCGTAGTTGGTCTGGCCGATCTGTCCCGTCTGCCCGTTGACGGACGAGACATTGACGATGCGCCCGAAACCCCGGTCGCGCATCTTGCCGATGACGGTGCGGCACATGTTGAAGCAGGAGGTGAGGTTGGTCTCGATCACCTCGTGCCAGGCTTCCTGCGGCATGCGGTGCAGGAAGACATCGTGCGTGATGCCGGCATTGTTGATGAGGATATCGACGGGCCCGTGGCTCTCTTCCAGCTTGTGGACCGCCCGCTCGCAGGCGTCGTAATCGGAGACGTCGAACTGCAGGATGTCGATGCCGGTTTCCTCCTGGAAGCGCTGGGCGCGCTGGACATTGAGGTGGAAGCCGGCCACCACGTCATAGCCGTCCGCCTGCATGCCTCGCGAGATTTCGGCGCCAATCCCCCTGGTGCCGCCGGTAATCAGGGCCACTCTCGCCATTGTTTCCACTCCTCATTTTGCAATGCACAAAAGATGGCGCTTCAATGCTGCGTTGCAACATAAACCGTAACGCCGTGGCATCGTGTCACGGAAGGCCGTTCATCCATGCCAGCAAGGGGCGCCAGACCCGCCGCGCCGCCGCTTTCGACGCCATCAGCCCGATATGCCCGAGGCGCGGGCGGCGGATCACGGCATCGGGCAGGGCGCGCGCGAGAGCCAGCGCCGAGGCCGGGGGCACGATGCGGTCTCCCGCGGGAACGACGACCCATGCCGGCAGCGTTGCGGCCTCGGGCCGCACCGGCTCGCCCCCGATGCGCCATTGCCCGAGCATGGGATCGTTTCGGCCGTACCAGCCGGCGAAGCACTCGCGGGCGACCGGGGCGGCCAGGGGGACGCCGTCATTCACCCAGTCCTCGAGTTCCACGAACGCGCGTTCTTCTTCCGAGCCGGGTTCGAGTTCGCCGAAGGCCAGGAACTTGCGGGGCGTCAGCATGGGATCGAGGGCATAGAAACAGGTCTGGAGCGCATCGACCGGCATTTCCCCGTTGCCGGCCAGCATGTCGGCGAAGGCGGAGCCGGCGAACGAAAGCCGCCGCGCTTGCGAAGCGCCGCCGGAGTGGAAGTCCCAGGGCGCGGCCAGCAGCGCCAGGCCGGCAAACGCCGTGCGCGCCCTCAAGGCTGTGGCAAGGGCGAGCAGGCCGCCCATGCAGTATCCGACGATGACCGGCGGCCGCTGCGAGACCTGCGCCGCCTTGCGGGCGAAAGGCTCCAGAACGCGCCGGATGTAGGCGGTGCAGTCGAACCCGCGTTCGCGTTCTCCGGGGCTGCCCCAGTCGACGAGCAGGACACGCCAGCCGCGCGCGGCGAGCCAGCGTGCGAAGCTGCGGCGCCCCGAGAGGTCGCAGACATAGTGCCGATTGACGAGCGAAGGCACGACCAGAACCGTCCTTTCGCCTTCGCCGTGGGAGATCAGCCGGGCCGCTCCGCTCCGGGCAATGACGGACCGGTCCTCGGCGGCGCGTCGATAGGGGTGGCTGCAATAGCGCTCGATCGCCGCCTGGAATGCGAGCAGGCGCCGCAGGGCCGCCTGCCCGACCGCCTCGGGATCGGCGGCAAGGCCGGCGCGCTCGTCAGCCAGGTCGCGGTGCCACAGGAGCGCGCTGGCGGGGCCCGCCGCGGCCGCTGCCGCCGCGCCGCCCCAGACCGCCGCCGCCGTCGCCATGTGCAGCGCCAGCGGCCTCGGGCCGGTCCTCCCGGCCGGGAGGCTCATCGGCCTGCGGGGGAAACAGCAGGCCCGCGCTGTCGCGCCACCATGCAAGGACGTTCCTTTCCCAGAGATCGAGAAAAGCGTCCGCCCGTTTGTTCTCCGGCCCTTGACTCATGGAAACAAGATTTTACATTGGAATGAAGGGTTTGCGCCCGCCGTAATTGGATAACGAATTTTGCCTGGATTGAGGTTATCATGATGCCTTCCCGCCCCGGCCGGGTTCGGGCTGCCCTTTTTGTCGATTTCGACAATGTATTCCTCAGTCTGGAAGCCGTCGATCCGCGCGCCGCCAAGCGGTTTGCCGAGCAGCCGGGCCGCTGGATGCACTGGCTGGAGCGCGGCTACCATACCACAGGCGGCGGCCGGGAGGGGCGCACGCGCCGCGCGCTGCTGATGCGCAACTGCTATCTCAATCCGGCCACCTTCTCCCGCTTTCGCGGCTTTTTCACCAGGAGCGCGTTTTCGGTGATCGACTGTCCGCCGCTTACGGGAGGCGGCAAGAGCGGCACCGACATCTACATGGCGATCGACATCGTGGATGCGCTCGATCACGCCACGCCGTTCGACGAGTTCATCATCCTGTCGGCGGATGCCGATTTCACGCCGGTGCTGCTGCGTCTGCGCGCGCATGACCGGCGGACGGCGATCCTCGCCAATGCGGTGGTTGCGCCGGCGCTCACGGCCGCGTGCAGCTACACCATCGAGCAATCGGTGTTTATCGAGAGCGCGCTCGGCGACGCATCGGCCGGGGCTCCCGGCGTGGCGGCCCCGCCGGATGGCGCGCGCCCGTTCCCGCCTCCTCGCCCGTTCACGCCCCGGCCGTCGCTTACGGGCGACTATGCGGTGCTCCCCGAGGTCGCCGCCGTTCTGCACGAGTCCATCGAGCAGGACGGGCCGATTCCCGCCGCCGAACTGCCGCACTTCTTTTTCCGCTTCGCCAATTTCCGCAACAGCGACTGGTTCGGATTCCGGTCGCTGCGCCGTCTTGCCGAGGCTTTGACGACCGTCGATCCCATGCTGGAATGCGGCGAACCCGGCGAAGAGTGGCAGATGTCGCTGCGCGATGCGCCCCTGGAGGCCCCGCCTGCTGCGGACTCCTTCGAATATGAGGCGCCGGCGGAAACGGCGGAAAGCAGCGAAGGGCTGCCGGCGCTGATCGAGACGATCCATCACCTGGTGGGCGTTCCGGCGCTCGACCCGGACGGATTCGACCTGCTCTTCGAGCATATGGCCAAGCTGTTCGACGAGGGCGTGACCGACCGGGCGGCCATGTCGCGGCTTCTGCAGGAACGGGCCGGCGAGGAAGGGGTGTCGCTTGCGCGCGACGCGGCCGAATTCGTCACCACGGGGCTCTGGCAGTCGGGCTTCGACGTCGCGTCGGACGCATCCGATCCGGATGTCGTCGCCAAGGCCTTCCGCGACTATGTCGTGGTGCGGTGCGAGCAGGCGCAGCGTCCTCTGAGCACGGAAGAGCTGGCGCTCGTGGACGAATGGCTCGTGGGGGCCTGAGCCGCTTTTCCCGGCGAGGCCGCGGCCTGTGCTATGCTGCGCTGCAACCCCGGCAAGGCAAGGTGGCTCCACCATGGCTGCGAGCAAGGACGAGGCCCCGATTCGCATTCGGAAATATGCGAACCGACGCCTCTACAACACCGCTTCAAGCAGTTATGTGACCCTTGCCGACCTGGCCCGGCTGGTCCGCGAGGGCGTCGAGTTC
>JAJEAZ010000412.1 GCA_022824105.1 Alphaproteobacteria bacterium | reverse complement strand
ACGGACAGTAGGTTCGGCCAATCCCAATCGGCACCGTCGCTGCGATCAATATCCTCCATCGGCTGACCCTCCTCCGTGAAAGGGTCAGAAAACCGCACTCCTTAACTATATGGTAGGTGCCACGCTCGCACCGCTTACGGTCGAGCGCCATGTGCATGCGAACTACGGCTCGCTCGCGTCGGGCGAGATCACCATGGCGGCGCTTACCGGCGCCGACCTGCTGCCTGCGGGGTTCAGCGCCGGCGACGCCATGAAGCGCGGGCTCAGGGTCTGGCTGATCGACGCGGGCGGCGGGCGGCTTCGCACGGTCTCGATGCAGCTGGTCGAGACCGGCGACGACCGCAGGCCCGGTGCGGGCGCGTTCGAGGCGCGGGCCGGGTGGCTCGGGATCGTGGACGGGAGCGGCGTTCTCGGGGCTGCCGGGCTGAGGGAGGACCTCTCGGCGTTCCGGGCCGCGTCCGGCGGGCATCCGCGGGAGAACGCGCTGGTTCTCTACCAGGAGTTCGACCGGGAGAGCGTGTGCGGGGACTTCCTGTTCAGGAAGGCGCGCGCGGGCTGTCCGGATGCTGGGCGGATGGAGACCGACCTCGATCTCGGCGGCAACGACGTGACCGGGATTGCGCGCCTGGAGGCGGACCGGCTCGAGGTGGCGCAGGACGTGGCGGTGGGCGGCGACTTCCGCATCGGCGGCGAGTTCGCCATCGGCAGGGCGCTGCGCATGGAGGGAACGTTCAGCGCGCCGGACGGGGTGACGTTCACGGGCGACGCGGAGTTCACGGGCCGGGTGAACGCGAACGAGGTGAGCGTGACTGCCGGGCTCGAGGCGGCGAGCGCCGCCATCGGCCAGGACGTGACGGCCGGGTCCGTCGCGGCAAGGGGCAATGTCACGGCGACCGGGGTGACGTCCAGGTCCTCGCTGAATGCGGCGTCGGGATATATCCGGATCCTGAGCGTCGGGAACTGCTCGGGATGCTGAGCGCGCCGGCATGCAGGGCCGTCATGGCCGGGCTTCTGCTGCTGCTGGCGTCCTGGGCGCAGGCGGTGGAACCCGACGGGGCGGCACCGGCGGCGGACGGCGGGTGGGCGAAGGCCCATGCAGAGGCGCGCCGGGTCGTGGAGGAGCTGCGCAGCGAGATCGGGGCGATGAAGCGCATCCGGGCCGCGCAGAAGGAGCTCACGGCCTGGAACGAAGAACGCGCCCGTCTCGGCCTCGCGGCGAGGACGCTGCGCCCCGAGCTCTGCCGGGAGGAGGAGATCGGCAGGTGGTGCCGCCTCCTGCCGGCCACCTTCGGGGTCATGGAGGACGGGAGATGAGTCCCGTGGGCTCCCGCGACGCCGCGCTGGTCTTCATGAGCGTAGTGTTCCTCTTCGCGGCCATGGCGATGCTGGCCGGCGCCGCCGAGCCTGTGGCGCTTTCGCTGGTCGTGCTGGCCTGGGCCTGCGGCGCGCTCTGGCGGATCGCCTGCATCGACGGGCAGCGGTTCCGGATCGATCCCTGGTGGCTGTTCGTGCTCACGGGCGCGGGTGCGCTCTGGCAGGGGTGGATCACCGGTCCGGACATGGAGCGGGGCCTGATGCGAGCGATGGAGGGCTCCGGTATCGGGTTCCTGGCGGGCGCGGTCCCGATCGTCGTTGCCGAGGCGCTTGGCCGGCGCTGGCCGTTCTTCCCGGGCGACGTGCTGCTGTTCTCGGCGCTGGGCTGGCTGCTGGGTCCCTTGGGCCTCCTCTGGGCGCTTCCGACCGGCGCCATCACCGCGCTCGGCCGCCATGCCCTTGTCCAGCGCCGGCGTGGCCGGTCCTGGCTCCAGGGCCCTGTGCCGCTCGGTCCTGGCATGGCGCTCGGCGCGGTCGCGGTGCTGGCCGCTGCGGCTCTCGACCGCGCCGGTATCGGGCCCGGGTGAGGTGAGCACGATGATCGAAGGGGTCGGTCTCAAGCCCTGGGAAAGGCGCGCGGTGCTGGGAATGTCCTTGCTGAGCACGCTGTGGCTGTGCGTGGCGACGGTCCTGGCGTGGCTGGCCGTCGGACCGCACTGGCTGATTCTGGGCTACGGGACAGGCGCGGCTCTCGCCTGGGCGGCGCTCAGGGCTGACAGGGCGAGCCGCGACCGAGGCGCGTCGGGCAGCCGTCTGCGCCGGGTCCTGGGTTGGATCGTGGCGTGGGAGATCAGGTTCGTTGTAGTCGGCGCGACGCTTCTTGCGAGCTTGCTGATCGTCACGGCGTTCAGGTTCTCGATAATTGACGCCCTCCTCGTCGGCCTGGCTGACGCGGAGATGACCAAGGCGCAGGTGATCGCGGCGGCCGAGGAGGCGTACAGGCAGACGAAGGCGGAAGCGGAGCCCTGGATCGTCGCGCTCGGGGTTTCGGGTGTGGCAACAGCGCTGCTGTCGGGTCTGACGGACTGGCTGTGGCTGGGCGCCTTGAGCGCCAGGCACGGGGTAAGCCCGTGGCGGGTGCTGTCGATGGGGTGGAGCCGGCGGCACTGGCGTCAGGCGAGCAGGCGGCAGCGGATGCGCTGGCGGCGCCTTCTGGAAGGGGAGGCGTCCGAATGACGGCCCGGGGCATGCACCGCAGGCGAACGGAGCGAACCCTGCCCGGGCAGCTGCCGGCGAAGGCCTTCGTCATGGCGGCCGCATCCGTGCTGGTGCTGTCAGCCTGCGGCGGCGGGGGAGGAGGAGCGTCCTCCCCTTCCGGCCCGATGCCGGATGCGCCACCCGCGCCCGCGGCCGCGACCGATGTCAGGGTAATCGACGCCGACACGGTGGATATCGATGGCGTGCGCTGGCGGCTGCATGGGATCGACGCGCCCGAGAGCCGGCAGACCAGCAGGGCCTGGGGCCGGACATGGGACTGCGGAGCGGCGGCGACCGAGGCGCTGATGTCGCGCGCCGTGGGCCTGAGCTGCGCGGGCAGCGGCACCGACCGGTACGGGCGCTCCATCGGGGTCTGCTCCTCGGGCGGGGAAGACCTCAACGCCTGGCTGGTCGCGAACGGCTGGGCGCTCGCCTACCGGCAATATGCCGACGACTACGCGGACGAGGAGGACGAGGCGCGCGCCAACGAGCGCGGGGTCCATGCCGGCGAGTTCGTGGCGCCATGGGACTGGCGCCGGGGAGAACGGCTTGGCGGCGGGGACATGTTCGCGTGGGTTGCGTCCGGGAGCCTGGATGCCGGCGCGCTTGCAGACCGGATGTTGCGCGGCGACCGGTCGGGGTTTTACGGGCACTGGCTGGACGAGAGCGTGTTCGGGCTGGCGGACGGGGCGGTCGCCGTCTCCTTCGGCGCCTTTCCCGCCACCAATCCCGCAGGGATCGGCGGCGGCGTCTGGAAGGGCCCGGTCGTGGGCCTGGACGGGGCAAGCGGGCAGCGTGTCGAGGGGTCTGCGGAACTTCGGATCGGGGATTTCGCGTCTCCGGAGGTGGATATCGCGTTCACCGGGATGACGGATAGCGGCGGCGCGGCCAGGCCCGACATGCGCTGGGGCGATATCCCCGTGGCGCGGGGCGCGTTTCGGTCAAGCGATGCAACCGGCTCGATCGAAGGCCGGTTCTACGGCGCCGGCCACGGAGAGGCGGGCGGCGTGTTCGAACGGAACGGGATTGTGGGGGCGTTCGGGGCCTCGCGCGGTTCGGATGGGGGTTAGCGCGGTGCGCGGTCGGAAAAGAAGAGGCTTGGGGCCGGCATTCTCGCAGATAAACGTGACGCCGCTCGTCGACGTGATGCTGGTGCTGCTGATCGTGTTCATGATCGCGGCGCCGCTCGCGGTGACGATGACGACGCAGGAGATCCACCTCGATAAGAGCGGAGAGGTGCGCGAAGAGGCCTCGCTGTTCGTTACGGCCGGAGGAGTTGTCCGTCGGGGCGGATTTCTGGGAGAGCGGGTCGGGGACTTGGCGGCCTGGGCGGCGGCGGCGCTCGAAACGACGGGCGAAGACGCCCTTTATCTGCACGGCGATGCGAGCGTCCCTTACGGCGCTGTGAAAGTGGTGATCGACCGCCTGATGGAGCTGCGCAAGGAAGGGAAGTTGCCTTCTCTTTCGCGGGTCTTCGTTGTCACGCCTGAGGGCGTGGATGTGCCGGTAACTGCCGATCGGACAGATCGATGAGAACGGTGTCTTCGAACGGAGCGGGATTGTGGGGGCGTTCGGTGTGGAACGGTAATCGGAGATGGCCCACTCGCACGGGCCGCGGGGTCCTGGCGATGCTGGCGCTGGCCGCCGCGGCGGCGAGTCCGCCGTCGGGCGCCGGCGCGCAAACCGTGAAGACGCCTGAGGCGCGGTCGTTCGCGATCCGGGTCGAGGAGGGGACCCATGTCGTGTTCGGCGTGGCCGAGCCGCTGCCGGGAAGCGACGGCGGGTTGCGCATCGGTTTCGCGGTCAGTTGCGAGCAGGCGTCGGGCAGGCTGGAAGCGCTGATGTCCTTCGGGTCCGTTCCTGCCGGCACGCCGGTGCAGGCGGCTGCCGGGGTTCCGGGCCGGGTGGAGCGGTTCGGCCCGGTGGTCCGGGGTGGCGGTCCGGCTGCGGGGTTTCACGACCCGAGGGTCGCGGGCCGTGAGGATGTGCTGCGCTTCATCGATGCGGCGTTCGCGCCGGGCGCGCTGGTGTCGAACGGTCACAACTCGGTGTGGAACCGGGTCGGGGCGCAGGAGAACCGGGAGGCCCGTGCGGCCTTGCGGCGCTGCGCGGGAGCCGGCGAATGACGCGGGGCGCTTTGGATATGCGAACCCGAATGCGGTCCAGGGAACGAGCCGCGCGCCGGCGGGCATTCGACATGTCGCTGGAGATGCTGCTGCTGATTGCGGTGTTGCTCGGCTGCGTTTCGGCTGCGCTGGCGGAGACCGGCACGCGGAAGTCGTGGGCTGCGGCCCCGATCGCGGCGACGGTGACGGTGGAGGCGCCGTCGCGGAACCTGCCTGTGGAGATCGCGGAACTCGAGATCGAGATCAAGCAACTGGCGCCGCTGCCGCTGCGGGATCTGGTCGGGCGGATCGCGGATCTGGTCGGGCTCAGGGCTTCGATCGAGGAACGTCCCGGCCGCGTCCTGGACGGCGACATCGAGATGCCGCCGCCCGTGCCGTTCGGTCTTTCGATGAGGGGGATGGTGCCTGTCGTGCTCGACGAGGTCGCGCGCCTGTCAGGCTACGACTGGGGCTGGGAGGACGGGCGGCTTCTCTTCTACCGCTATGCCGATGTGGAGCAGCGGCGTCCGGAGCGCGTTCCCGGCGGCGTTCCCGTGGGTGTCCTGGCGGCAGTTGCGGACGAAGAGGCGCTGGAGGACGGCGAACGGCCGACGCTCGTGGAACAGGACGGGCGGGTGGTTCCGGTCGAAGTGGCGCCGGGGCCGGTCGCGGACGGTGTGGAGCGGGTCGAGCCTTCGCAGAGGAGGGAAAGCGACGATGCCGGGGAACGGTTCGAGGAGGGGCGTGTGGCGTCTGAGGTTCCAGGGAAGCTGGAGCCGGGAGGAAGGCCGGTGGATCCCGCTGCTGTTGCGTCGGTGGAAGGACAAGCGCCGGCGGGCCCGGCGAAGGCGGGCGCGGCAGGAGCGGCAGCATGGCAAGTAGATCCGGAGGTACACGGCACGGTCGAGGGCGTGTTGCGCGCCTGGGCGGCGCGCGCCGGCTGGCAGGTGGCGTGGAACAGCGAGCGCCAATTCCGTGTCGGAGCCGCGGCAGAGTTCCCGCCGGGCGAGACGGAGGAAACGGGCTTCCTTGCAGCGGCGGATGCGCTGCTGGCGATTTCGCCGATGCGCAGGACGCTCACGGCCACGGCGTATCCCAACAAGTGGCTCGTGGTGCGCGACCTCGGGAGCGCGGGGCAATGAGTGTCGGTGCGGCGGCGGGGGCGTTCCTGGTCGGGGCGGTGGCGCTTGCCGGCTGCCAGACGCTGGATTTCGGGCGGGACCCGGTGCCGAAGGAAGGCAACGGCTCGGTCATGGATCCTGCGGAAGCGCGTATTGCGGAGGCGGTGACTCACGCGGAGCGGTCGTTGGCGGTGCTTGCGGAGGCGCGCGCGGCCGCGGTGGACCTCAGGGTTCCGGACATGCCGGGGAACGTGCCGCCGGAACTGCTGCAGCGCGCGTCGATGGATTACATCGGGCCGCTGGAGGAACTGGCGCGGCAGCTGGCTGCGGCTGCGGGCTATGCGCTGGTGACGGCAGGACCCCCGCCGCCGGCGCCGGTGCTCGTCGAGATCGAGGCGAGGGACACGCCGCTCATCCACATCTTCAGGGATGCCGGCATGCAGGCGGCCCATCGGGCGCTTCTGACCGTGGACGCCGGACGCATGACCGTGCGTCTCGACTGGTTCGACGAGCCTCGGTCCGCGGGATCGGGCGGATGACGGAAGCGACCGGTCAGGCGGGCCGAGGAATGGACCGGCTGTTCGGGGCCGGTCTGGTGGCGCTGGACTGGGCAGCCGGAGGACTCCTTGGCTGGATCTTTCTGGGTTGGTGGAGGGCAGGAGAAATGACCAACGAGAGGTTGGTTTTGCTGCTCTTGGGCGTTGTTGTTCTGGCGCTGGTGCGAACCGTCCTCGTCGTTCCGGCGGTCAGATACCGGCCGGAAAGCCGAGGGAGAAACAATTGAGCCCGTATGCGCGCCCGTGGAGTTCCCAGATGGTGTCGGCCGTCATCTGCAACAGATCTGCGCCGACAAACGAATACCACCAGGCGATGAGGGCGAGCGAGGCGGTTGCGAAGGCGCCGACAAGCAAGGGTCCGGCGCGGTTCAGGGTGCAACAGGCGAGAAGGAAGCCGAGAGGCACGAACAGGGTCGTCAAGGAAAAGAACATGAAGGCGATGAAGGATCGGTACGGATCGGGACCTTCGCCCAGCTTGGAAAGCTCGGTGCCGAACATGACAAATGCCAGCATTCCAAAGAACAGCATGAGTCCGGCAAGAATGAGAACGGCGCCGGATATGGCGGTTTTCGGCCGTGACTGCTTGAGTTGGTCGCTGACGTTTCTGACCAGTCTGTTCAGCATCTGCGTCGCCTTCATTGTCTGGTTGGTCGACCCGCTTATAGCCGAATCCTGGGGATTGCTGGCCGGGTCGCTGTTCGGGTGCTCGATGGCATTCAATGTTGTGCTGTTCGGTGGATTCCTGTCGCGGAATCTGATCGTTGCCTTGCGCCGGGAAGCCCGTGGCCGATGACCCGGATCCGCCTTCTCGTTCCGGCCGGCTCGTGGTCCCGGGCGATCTTCTGGACCGCGTGGGCCCTGCTGGGGGTTCTGTGCGTGGCTTCGGCCCGGGCGGACGGTGCCGCGCCGCCCGGTCTGGGGCAGGTCCTGGAGGCGGAGCCCTCGCGCGACATAGCGGGCGATTTCGGCGACGAGATGCGGGGCGAGGCGATGCGGGCGGCGGCGCTGGCCTTTGGGGCGCAGAGCGGGCTGGCGCGCAGGTCGTGGGAGATCGGGCGCGATGTCGTGGCGAAGCATGCGGCGAGCCTGGACCGGCTTTACGACTTCCGGCGGCTGACGGAGACCCGGCACGGGTTCGTACTGGTGCCGCCGGTGGTGGGCGAGACGCGGCGGGCCGTGCGTCTCGGGAGGGACGGCCGACGCGCGTCTTCCGCGGCTCGCGTGATCCGGATCGTGGAACCGGAGCGGCTGGCGACGGCGCCGCCCCACTGGCGGGATTTCCTGGTCAGGCGCTGGCGGGCGCCGGAGCCTCCGGTGGAACTGCTGTTTCCGAGGGACGAGGCGGAAAGGGCCTCCTGGGCGAAATGGATTGCCGAGGGCTGGCGCGAGGGCGTTCGGCAGGCGGACGCGATCTTCGCGGCCGATCTGGATCGGCTGAATGCGCTGCTGGAGGGGATCGCGCGCTGGGGCGTGTTGCACGAAGCGCGAATGGTGGGCGCTCCGGCCGTTGAGGTGAGCGAGGCCGCGACAGCGGGGGACGGCCGGGAGATGAGGGTCGGCGAGAGGCTGCTGCGGCTTGGGCGTCCTGCCGAACTTCAGCTGAGCGCGCGCCAGTGGCGGGGGTTCGTGTTCCGTAACGACGAGAATGCTGCCCGGGCTGGTCTGCCGGTCTGGACGGAGGCGGGGCCGTGACGGGCGAGGAGGATTTCGGAATGGCCGGTGGGCAGCCCGAAGCGCGGCCGCCGAGGGGGAAGCGGGGGCAATGACGGAGCTTTGGCCCGAGGCGGCGCATTTTTTCCCGGCCGAGAGGCTGGACGAGTTCCTGGTGTGGGCGTGGGAGCGGGGCGCCTCGGATGTGTCGTTCCAGACGTCGGACCCTGCCTTGATCGAGGTGGAGGGACGGGCCCGGGAAGCGACCGGGTGCGAGCTGGACGGCGTCGTGATGGGACAGATCGCGGCGCGGATCAGGGGCGCGACGGCGGAGGGCGTGCTGCGGTCGGGCAAGGTGATCGACTGCAGCTATGCGGTCCGCATGGGCCGCGGTCGGGACATCCGGTTCCGGTGCAACCTGATTTCGGTGGAGGTCGCGCAGGGTTTCGGGATCAACGTCACGATGCGGATTCTTCCGGGCGAGCCGCAGACGCTTGAGGAGCTGGGCATCGAGCCGGAGATCGCGGACGCGCTGCTGGCGTGCTCCGGCCTCAACCTGGTGACGGGGGTTCCGGGCTCGGGCAAGTCGACGCTCCTGGCGGCGGGCACGCGCCGGATGCTGGAGATGGGCGCGGGATGGATCCGGAGCTACGAGGCGCCGATCGAGTTCCTGTTCGGGAATGTGAAACGGGCGCGCGGCAGCCAGATTTCGTGCTCGGAGATTCCACGCAATGTGGAGAGTTTTGCGGAGGGCTTGCGGGCGAGCCTGCGCCGGCGTCCGGCGGCGGTGGTGGTGGGCGAGGCGCGGGACCGCGAGACGGTCGATGCGGCGCTGGCCGCGGGCAATTTCGGCATTGCTGTCTATTCGACGACGCACACGATCGGCGTTGCGAACACGATCCGCCGGCTCCTGGAGGAGTTTCGGGAGGATGAGCGGGACGAACGGGGCGCGGCGCTGATCGACATGCTGCACCTGGTGGTGACGCAGGTGCTGCTACCGAACCCGAAGGGCGGACGGACGGCGATCCGCGAGTGGCTTGTGTTCGATCCCGGGCTGAAGGCGGAGCTTCTGGAGCTGCCGCGCCGGGTCTGGTCGAGGCGGATTTCCGAGGCGCTGGCGGAGACGGGCAACCGGCTGGCGCTGAAGGCGGCTGAGGCGGCTGCCGAGGGACGGATCGGTCCGGGCGATCTCGCGCGGATCCGGGCGTCGCACGGCATGGCGGAGGACCGGGCGGAATGAAGGGAGGGCGGTTCGATGAACGCCGTTGTTTGGCGGGACAGTGCGAGGCCGGTGCGGCTCGGGCCTTTCGACGTGCGGCTGGCGCTGCTGGCCTTCGCGTGGATGTTCGTGCCGACGCTGGAGACCACGGGATTTCTGGTGGCGGTATTCGTGGGGTTCCGGGTGGCGGAAGCGCGCGGGTACCGGTTGCGGCCGGCGGTCCGGCGCCTGCGCGCGGCGACCTGCGGTCGCCGGCGGGCGCTCTACCACGACGGCTATCGGCGGTTTGCGGACTTGTACTGGCTCTGACGGCGGCCTCGCCGGTGTCCTGGGCGGGATTCCAGTGGGAACCCGGGGGTCGGGAGGGGGTATTGCTGCATGAGCCGGACGCCACGTCGCTGGCCGAGACGGCGGCGAGGCTCGGGCCGGCGGGGGTCAGGCTTCGCTGGGACCGGAGGGTGGATGCCGGCCGGCCCGTGGAGCGGGTTCACGGCGACTGGCGTTCGCTGCTGTTCGACGGGGGCCTGGCGTGGCGGCGTTTCGGGGACGAGCTGCACATTCGCCCGGCGGGCATCCGCGAAGGCGATGTCGAGATTGCGACGGCGCGGGCGGGCGCTTCGGACTGGCGGGTCTGGGCAGAGGAGACGCTGCGCTCGGTCATGTCGCGCTGGGGCGCGCGCGCCGGCGTAGCGATCGTCTGGCGCACCGACCGGCATTACCGCCTTCACGACGGCCGGGTGTTCCGGGGCAGGACCTTCGAGGAGGCGGCGTCGCTGCTGTTCGCGGCGCTGGGCGATGTTCCGGACGCGCCGGCCGGGAGGCTGTCGGCCGACGGTTCGGGGCTCGCCGTGAAGCATGTGCCGAGGGCGGAGGCCGGCAAGGATGACGGGTGAGCGGGACGTTTCGCGATGCGGGCTGCGGAGACGGCGATGAGGAACATCGGCATGGCAATGCGCCGCGCGGCGGGTTCCCGGCCCGTGGCGGTGGCGGTCCTGGTGGGGACCCTCCTGTTCCTGTTCGGGGTCATGTGGGGATGGGGATGAGCGAACGGGGTTCGATGGACGCCTTCGAGCGGCGGCATGTCCAGTTGTCTTTCACGCGGAGCATGGTGTTGATGGCGTTGGTCCTGCCGGTCTCCGGCTTTCACGTCTCGCCCTTGTGGCTGGTTCTGACGTACGGGCTTGCGTTCGGCCTCGGCCTGGGCGCCGGTGAGCGCACGCATGGCGTGCGGGCGAGGATGTTCGATCGCCGTGTGGCCCGAGTGGTTGCCTGGGACGATATCCGTCCGGTCGCGGGGTTCTTTGCGGTTTTTCTGTTGTTGCCATTCGCCCTTGGCGGCCTGGAGATCTTCGCGCATTGGCTGGAAGAAGACGGCGCTCGGGAGCTGTCGCTGAATGAGGGCGCGGCTCTGTTGCGGGCAGCATTCGCAGAGGCGTCGCAGTTGAGCAATCCGTGGTTTCTGGCCTGTGCGGCAGCAGGACCTTTGGCCGGCGTCGTATGCGGCTTGATGGACGGGTTCTGGGTGGGCTCGGTCCGGTCAAGGCGGGGGGTCGGCTTCAGGGAGGTGATTCCGTTCGGTCGCGCCTGGTCGGACTGGCGATCGCAGGAGAGCCGTTGTCGGCGGAGCTATCTGAGGGGTGCCGAGTGATGTGTGGGTCACAGCGGCGATGGGCATGCGCGGCGGCGGGCGTTTTGGTCCTGGCGATGGAGGCCGGGTCCTGCCTGGCGGGCGGGAACGGGCTTGTCGAGCGGCTTCGCGCGGGCGGTGCGGAGATGATGCCTCTCGGGCGGCAAGGGGCGCTGGAGGGCTGGCTGGTCTCGCCTTCCGGGGGATCGCCCTACACGCTCTATGTCGACGATACGGGCCACGGCGTCATGGGCCTGCTGTTCGCGCCGGACGGTGGGGGGATGACCGGGGAACAGGTGGCCGCGGCGCAACAGGGCGGCGCACCGGACAAGGCCGGGCCTGTCGAGCGGTCGGCGGGTCCGGTCAGGGCTTCGCGTATCGAGCGGGCCTCGAAGGCAAGCGGGCCGGCGCCGGCGCGGATGGCATTCGATGCGGCTTCGATGGGCGAAGGGTTCGAGCTCGGTCAGGCGGGACCGCAGGTGGCCATCTTCGCGGACCCGAGCTGTTTGCCGTCGCGGGCGGCCGTGGCGGAGCTCGCGCGCAGAGCGCTCGAAGGCGAGGTGAGGCTGCGCGTTGTGCCGGTCGGGGCGCGCGGGGCCGAGGCGGAAGCGATGGCGGGGGCCGTGCTTGGCTCGGAGGACCGTGCGCTCGCCTGGCTGAAGTCGGGCAGGGGTGGCGGTCTGCGGAAGCCCGTCGGGGATGTCATGGGCGCAGTGGCGTTGAACCGGCTGCTGTTCGAGCGGACAGGCTCGGAGTTCGTGCCGTATGTGCTGATGCGGGGAACGGACGCGACGGTCCGCGCGGCGGTCGGCCTGGACTTCCGGGACTGGTTCCGGGAAGGGGCGGTGAAATGACGGCTGCGGCCGCGACGCGGGCGAATGCGCTTGCCTTCGCATGCGCAGCGGCGGCCGCGCCCTGCTTCGGCGCGGAATACAGCGGCATGACCAGGGACCTGCTGTTGAGGCACCGGCCGCTGGAGCATGACGCCCTGTTCGTCTGGCATGTGTTGTTCGCGATGGCGGTCTTCGGGCTCGTGGCATGGCGCGTCAGGGCTCGCGACCGGCGCAGGTGGGTCGTCTGGCTGGTTTGGCTGGGCCTCGTCGTCGGCATGTGGCGGGCCGGAGCGGCTGCGATCGAGTGGCTGGTTGCCGCCACCTCGCAACCGCCCTGGTGGGATCCGTGGGGCGGAGCGAGATGAGCCGGTTGCGGGAGGCCGTGGCGGCTGCGGCGGGCAGCCTTGCCTTCGAGCGTGCGGCCCATCACGGCTGGCGGCGGATTGCGTTCGTGCTGCTGGCGATGAACGTGGTGCTGACGCTGGCGCTCTGGAGCTATATCGACCAGCACGAGACGGTTTACCGGACCTTTGCCGTGACGCCCGACGGCAAGGTGATCGAGGCGCAGGGTCTGGAGGAGCCGGTGCGCACGGACGCGGCTCTGAAGAACTGGGTGGTCACCGCGGTTACCGAGAGTTTCACCTTCGGGCATTCGGACTGGCAGCGGCGGCTGTCGGCCGTCCGGGAATATTTCACGGACGAGGGGTACGAGGCCTTCATGGCGGGCCTCGACGAGAGCCTCTACCTGGACCGCATCCGGGACAATTTCCAGGTGGCAAGCGCCGTGGCCCAGGGCGCGCCGGTCATCACCCATGCGCAGGTCTTCGAGGACGGACGGGCCGGCTGGCAGCTCGAGTTCCCGATGCTGGTGACCTTCCATGCCGGGCGGAAGACGTCCTCGACGACGCTGGTCGCGAAGGTTCTGGTCATGCGGGTGCCGTTCGACGAGCGCCTGGCCGGAATCGGGATCGAGCAGATCGTTGCGACGAGGCAGAGGAGAGCGGGATGAGGCGCGCATGGCTGACGGCCGCGGCCGGGCTGGCGGCGATGATCGGGGTTGCCGGGGCGCAGACCCCGGAGAGGAAGGATGTCTGGCCGGAATATGCGGTGCCGGAAGAGGAGGCGGCGACTGCGGGCAGGCGGGTCATGCCGCTCACGCAGGAGCAGATACGGCTCCTGGGGGCGCTGGTCCGGCAGACGCAGAGGGCGACTGCCGGAGGCTCCGGCGAGGCTCCGGCCGGGCGGATACGCAGGATCCTGGTGGACCCGGGCGCGGGGGCCGAGGTTCCGGCCGTCGACGTTCGCCGCGGGTTCACGACGGCTGTGTCCTGGACCGATGCCACGGGGGCTCCCTGGCCGATCGAGGAGTTTCACGTGGATTCGGCATTCCTGCCGGGCGAGGGAGAGCCGGAGACTGCCGGGGGGCATCTGATCTATCTCGCTCCGAAGCGGTTGTTCCTGACCGGCAATCTGGTCGTGAAGCTGCGCGATCTGGCGGACCCGGTTGTGGTCCTGCTTCGGGACGGCGGGGGAGCCGTCAGCGATTTCCGGGTGGAGATGCGTCTTCCGAGGCCGGGCCCTGGCGTGGACCTGGCGGCGTTGATGCGTCCCGCGAGTTTCCATGCGGGAGACGGGGAGCTTGCGGGGCTGCTCGGCGGCAGGATCCCCGCGGGCGCGGTGGATGTGAAGCTGGAGGGCGGCGGACCGGGAGACCGGGCCTGGCGGCATGGAGAGGACCTGCTTCTGGTTTCCCGGCACGTGGTGCTCTCGCCGGGGGCGTGGGCGGCGGAAAGGGGGTCTGGCGGACGCTGGGCGTACCGGCTACCGGAAGCGCCGCAGGTCCTGGTGTCCCTCGACGGCCGGGAGACGTGGTTCTCGATCGGGGCTTCGCCGCAGGCTGCCCTGGAGGAGAGCCGGTGAGACGATCCCGGTGGGCATGGCCGGTTCTGGCGGCGGGCTGGGCGGTCTCGCAAGCGGCGGCTGACTCGGCGCCGGACAACCGCGACCTGAAGTTCAACCCTGCAGACGGGCCGGGGACGCCTGCGTATCAGCGGCGATTGGATGAACGGAACCTTCAGCGCCTGGAGGAATCTCTGGAGACGGGCGATTCGCATCTGGATGTGGTGACCCCCGTGGCGTCGGGTGAGGAAGGGGACGCGGTTACGCCGCCGGAGGTCGGGGCGCCGGCGAAGATCGAGACGGAGGCCGTGCCTGAGGCGCGGCCTGCCGGGAACGCGCCGGCGCCCGCCGTGCAGCCGGTCGAGACGGTCAGGGCCGAAGACGTGGCGGCGGTGCTGCCCGAGGGCGACGCGGGGGGAGCGGGCATCGATGCGATCGTCGCGGCGCTGATCGAGGCGATGAACCGCGCGCCGGATATCCGGCGCGTTTCATACGATTCGCGGGAGGGCGCGGAAGAGCGTTCGGCCGCCGCGGTCCCGTCGGCGCGGGCTGTCCGTCCGCTGCCGTCCGTGCGGGCCGGCGACGCGTTCTATGGCCGGCTCCTGCATACGGTGAACAGCGACTATCCGGGTCCCGTCCTGATCGAGATCCTGCAGCCGCCATTGGCGGGGGCCGTTGCGCGGGGCGAGTTCCGGCTGGTGCGCGAGCGCATGGTCATAAGGCTCGCCGCCCTTCAGGTCGCAGACGAGGCGGTGGAGATCGACGCGGTCGCCGTGGGTCTCGATTGCGGCTGCTTCGGCGTGACGGGAGATGTGTCCTACCACTGGTGGGAGCGGGTGCTGCTGCCGGCGGCGACGGGGTTCCTGGAGCAGTATCTGATTGCGCGGGCGGAGCCGGAGCGGCGGGTCGTCACGGGGGCGGGCGGCACGGTGGCCACGGACCAGCGGGAGCGCAGCGCCCGCCAGGCGCGCGACGCGGGCCTGGCGGCGGTGGCCGGCAGGGTCGGTGATGTCCTGCTGGAGCAGGCGCCGTCGGTGCGCACGGTGAGCATTCCTCGCAATGCGGAGCTGGCGGTCATGTTCGCGGAGACGCTGGCGCGGCGGCGGAGCACGGCGCCGGAAGAAAACGTCGAAGCGCGCCGGCCGTCGCCGCCTCCGGTCGAGCGGGTGGGCGCGCGGGCGGATGACGGGAGCCGGTGATGGAGTCGCGGGGCCTCGGGGGCGCGCTGATATCGGTGGTGGCGAACCTGCTGCCGGAGGCGCGGGGGCTGGTTTCGATCGTCTGCTATCTGCTGGGAGGCGCGCTGTTCCTGGTTGCCTTGCTGCGGCTGATGCGGTCCGGCGAGGACGGGCTGCGCGGGCCGTCCGGATACGGCACGTCGGCGACGTTCCTGGCCGCGATCGTGTTTCTGACGTTCCCGCAATGGCTGGATGCGTGGGGCAACACGCTGTTCGGCGGTCGCCCGGAGGGCGCCGGCGCGACGCTGGCCTATGCGGGCGGGGACCGCGCGGGGCAATACGAGATGGTTCTCTGGGCGGTCCTGAAGATCGTCGAGGCGGTAGGGATTCTGGCGTTCCTGAAGAGCTGGTTCGTGCTTCGGGACGCGGCGGACGGGCGCAACGGCGCGACGCTCGGCAAGTGGTTCGCGCACATGATCGGCGGCGTATGCGGGTGGCACATCATCTGGGTCATCGACCGGGTGCAGAACACGCTCGGGGTCGCGCCGCTCAGGATTTCGGAAGGCAACTGGACGTGAAGGAGACGGCGATGAAGAAAGGCAATGCGGAACGGGGCGCGGTCGCGGTGTCGGTCCTGGCCCTGCTTGCGGCGGCGGCGGTCGATCAGGCCCTCGCCAAGGATCTGGGAGACATGGCGAGGAAGGCCAGCGGGGCCCTGTCGGTCTTCCCGACCGTTGTCGAGTACCTGTTCTACGTTATCGGCGCCCTGCTCGTCCTCGCGGGCTTCTACAAGCTGAAGAGGAACACCGACAATCCCCAGCAGCAAAGCGGCATGGGGGTGGTCATGACCATCGCGGCGGGGGTGTTGATGGTGGTCTTTCCGGCGGCTGTCGACATGATCGCAGGCACGCTCGATCTAGCGACAGGGGGGACCGTCGCCCGGCCGAAGATGCAGTAGCGGGAACGCTGTCGTGTACCGGCCGCTGAACGATGTGATCCGCTACTGGTGGACGCTGCGCAGGAAGCCTCTGGAATCCTTCATGGAGCCGGTGGCCCTGGCCGGCGATGCGCTTGTCTGCAGCGACGGGGAGCTGGTGTCGATCCTGCGCATCGAGGGCGCGCGGGCGATCACGGGCGACGGCGAGCTCGGGGATTTCGTGGCCCTGGCCAGACAGCGTCTGAACGGCCTGTTCCTCGAGAAGGGGCATGTCGTTCATGTGATGCTGGAGCGGGCGCCGGATGCGGCCCACGAGGCCATCGAGGGAGCGGCGGCCCGGCAGAGGCGTCAGTGCGAAAGGCTCGGACTCGAGCTCGGCGATGTGATTTCGGAGCGCGCCGGGCGCCTGGGCGGATTGCTGTCCGGCGAAGTCTGCCTGCTGGCATGCTGGACCCGTCCGGCCGCGTTGGCGCCTGCGGTGCTGAAGCGCGAGAAGAGGGAGCTGAAACGGCGTCTGAAGGAATGGCTGCCGAGGCCTCGGGAGTCGCAATGCCCGCTGGCGGTCGTGGACAGCCTTCCGCCCCGCCATGAGGCCTTCGTCTCGACCGTGAGGTCCCTGTTGAAGGATGCCGGCCTGGTTGCGGAGCTGCTCGATGCGCATGCGTCCCTGCGCTGGATGAGGCAGTTGCTCAACGGCCCGGATGCGGTTGGCCCGGACTGGATGCCGGTCGGCCCGGAGGACGAGGTGTGGGGGCGTTTCACGGAACCGCCGGAGCTGGGGGCGTTTCCGCCGCCGCTGGCCCCGCAGCTGCTCGTGAGGGAGCCGGTTGTCGAGAAGGGCGGCCTCAGGATCGGGAACCGTCGTTATGGCGCCCTCGACATGGTGCTCGGGCCGAGGCAGGAGCGGCCGTTCCACGAACTCATGACGCGGCTCGCCGAAGCCGGGGCGCCGTTCCGGTTCTGGATGTCGATGGAAGGCGGCGGACTCGCGGGAGCCGGCCTTGCCCTGGTCGGCTCGTCGGTTCTGGCGGCCACGTCCGCCGACAGCCGGCACGTGCGCGACGCGCTGGCGGGGCTGAGGGAGCTTCGGGCCGATGAGCAGGCCGTCCTGCGGTTGAGGATGGGGCTGCTTACCTGGGTCGATGCCGGCGCGGACGAGACGGAACTCATGCGCATGGTGGGGCGTGTGCAACAGATATGCGAGGGGTGGGGGGATTGCGAGTGTGCGCCGTGAAGACCAAGAGGAGGAAAACGTGAAGTAATCCAGACACTTGGTCGCGCCGATGATCGACCGGCGGCTGAAATGCCGCCCCTCCCGGCGAAGGGTGCCGGGAGGAAGGGGGTCGCGAAGTTCTGCCGTTTTCCGGCGGCGGGGCGAGAAAGCTGCGATCTGAACTGTACCGGGCGCGAGCCGTCGCTCGCGGGCCGGGCTACCACAGGACCTATGGCGAGGATGAACGAAGCATGCGTCGGAAGCCTCTTCATTTATCCCCCAACCCTCTATGGCCCGACGGGGCGGAGGGGACTGCGGACCGATCCGGTTGGTTTGTTTGCTGCCAACTGGCGAGGGCGCCTCGCGCTCTCGGGCACGGGTCAACCCTTCTATCCCGTGCTCCCGAGCCGCAAGGGGTAAAGCATGCCGCCTAAGGGTCTGAGGTTTGTCATCGGAACACGGGAACCCATGCTGTCCGCCCGGTACGGAGCCGGGCTAGCCGCGGAGAACGGAGACGGGCCGCATGGGGGCGGAGCCCTCGTAGTAGTCGGAGTGCGGGAAAGCCGCATACAGGGCGAAGGGGGGCAGAAGGTGGAATGACTTTCGTGACGGAGGAACTATCCGTGGACTCGGATAATCAGGCCGACAGGGTCTGGCTCCTCGGCGTGCAGCGGAAGTTGTACCAGTGGAGTAAGGAGACGCCCGAAGGCGCCTATGGCGATGTGTGGAACTGGGTCACCGACCCACGAAACCTTCGCTGCGCATGGCATACGATTGCCCATAACAAGGGCGGACGGACGCCGGGCATCGACGGGTTGACGGTGGCGAAAATCGCCGCCGGTGACGGAGGCGTATCGCTCTTCCTGGACGGGCTGCGGGAGGCGCTGCGAAACAGCAGCTACCGCCCGTCGCCCGCGAGGCGAAAGTGGATTCCGAAACCGGGCAGACCGGGGAAGTTCCGACCCCTCGGTATCCCCACCGTCGCTGATCGCGTCGTTCAATGCGCGGTCAAGAATATCCTGGAGCCGATCTTCGAGGCGCGTTTCTGGCAGGTCTCATACGGGTTCCGGCCCGGACGGGGCTGCCACGGCGCACTCGAACATATCCGGCGGACCATTCGCCCCAGCAGACGCGGGGCGGATGGAATGCTTCGCGATCCTCCCTATCAATGGGTGATCGAGGGCGACATCGAGGGCTGCTTTGACAACATCGGCCACCATCACTTGATGGACCGCGTGCGGAAATCCTGCGCGGACCGGAAGGTGAACCGGCTGATTGTGCGGTTCCTCAAGGCCGGGGTGCTGGAGGACTTCATCTACAGTCCGACGGCCACCGGCACGCCTCAAGGGGGCGTCCTGTCGCCGCTACTGGCCAACATCGCGCTGAGCGCGATCGAGGAACGGTATTGGCAATGGGTCAGGCACCCGCATGATCCCAAGCTCCGAACAGACGGAGCGAGAAGGGGCGAGGCCCGGCGCACGCGGGACAGGAGGGCCGGGCGACCGGTCTTCTACCCGGTCCGATATGCCGACGACTTCCTGATCTTCGTGTCGGGCGCATACGGCGACGCGTTTGCCGAGAGGCAAGCACTCGCCGAGTGGCTGCGCGAGGAGATGGGGCTGACGCTGTCGGAACAGAAGACGCGGATCACCAGACTGACGGAAGGCGTCCGGTTCCTGGGCTGCCGGGTTCGTCTCAAATGGGATGACCGGTTTGGCTATGGGTGTCGGGTCGAGATCCCGAAGGAGGTGGTCAACGATTTCCGCCGGCGGATCAAGAAGATGCTCAGGCGGCAGACGCAAGTCCGGTCGCTCGAAAGCATGCTCCGGGAAATCAATCCAATCCTCCGGGGATGGGCTGGCTACTTCCGCTACTGTATCGGGGCCAAACGTATCCTGTCCGCACTGGACTGGTATGTGGACTACCGGCTCTGGTTGTGGTTGCGGAGCAAGCACAAGCGTGTCCCCAAGAGGAAGCTGACCGCAATATGGCGTCGGACCAGCCGGGTTCATCCCGGCACCCGGGTCTGGGCCGAGGGCAGCGCTGAGCAACACCGCATGGCCTATGTTCAGGTCCAGCGTTTTGAGCTCAAATGGATGAAGGCTCCTGACTTCGCCAAAGCCTTTGGAGAGCTGGATGCATAACGAAAGGTGCATGTCCGGTTCGGAGGGCGGGCCGGAGAAACCCGGCGGCCGCAAGGCCGCCAAGGCGCTCCGGCCCGACCCTAC
>JAJEAZ010000001.1 GCA_022824105.1 Alphaproteobacteria bacterium | reverse complement strand
GCCCTCCGTGTGGATGCGCCAAAGACCGCGTTTCTCGCCCCGCATCGGCATCGCGATCCCCTCGTTCGCCTTGGCCCGCCACTCGGCCGCATTTGGTCGAAGCGGCGGCCCGAACGCCTCATGGAAGAGATCGTCGGCGCGCGCCCTGAGCGCCTCCCGGACGGCGTCGACGGAGATCTGGGGCTTTTGCCCTTTCGTCGGCACCGGGACGGGTTCCCGCTCCCGGCGCGCCCGCTCGGCCGCCGCCCTCTCCTCCTCTTCTCGGGCCGCGACGACCGGGCCGACGTCCACCAGGATCGGGCCGGTCCCGGTCTCGAACGCGTCGCCGGAAGCGACCAGTTCCGGCGCCATCCTGGAGGCGACGAGACGGGCGGCGTCGGTCGACAGGCGGGCGCCCTGCTCCGCCCGTGCCCGCGTGATGTAGAGCGGCTCGCCTTCGGCGGTCTTCGCGGCCATCGGGATCAGCTCGGCCGAGGCCGTCACCTTTGCCGCAAGCTCGGCCGGAAGAGTCGCCGGGGTCAGGTCGAGGCGGTCCGCCAGCGCGGCCAGGAGTTCCGCCTGCGTGAAGCTCGACAGGCTGGACTGGAGCACCGTCAGGATGTGCTCCGGATGCTCCCGGAGATGGGCCTGGTTGAGTTTCCGGAGCCCTTCGGCGGCGATCTTCGCCGTGGGCGTTCCCCCTGCCTTTTCGGCATTCTCCGCGATCCTGGCGCTGTAGCTCTCGGACCCGAGATGGATGCCCTGATCCACGAGCGAGCGCATGTCGACGCGGTCGCGCAGGCCCTCCCGCTCAAGGATCATGTTGGCGTGCCGCTCCCAGATCCTGCGCACCTCGGTGACGGCCTTCGCTTCGTAGAGCCGGCGGTCCTTGCCGCCCCACGCGTCGACGTCGAGGAACCGCGTGGGCAGCATGAGATGCGCGTGGGGGTTGCCGTCGCCCTTGTCGTGGAGAACCCAGTCGACGACCGTTCCCCGGCTCGTGAAGGCCTCCCGGATGTAGCCCTCGAGCAGGTCGATCTGGGCCTCCCGCGAGAGCGCCTTCGGGAGCGCGATCGTGATCTCCCGTGCGAGCCTGGCGTGGTTCGGCTTCCTGTTCTGTTCGGTCTCGACGCGCTCGATGTCGTTCCAGAGCCGCTGCGAAAGACGGGCCCAGGCCATCCGTTCCGCGACGTCCATCGGGATCAGGCCGGTGCCGGCGACCGCGATTTCGCCAGCTCCGGCAACCTCTCGCAGCCCGGCGGAAGCGTTCGTGCCGAGGACGATCCGGCCCTGCGCCGCCTCGGTCAGGATCTCCTGCAGGGCGGCCTGGAACGCGGCTTCGCCGTAAGCCTGAACCGCCCATGTCGGCGCGTCGGGAGGCAGCATGATCCGGGAGTGCTTCAGCTCGTCCGCCTTGCCGCCGTAGTCCTTGGTCGGCTCGCCGGTCTCGCGCTCCATCTTCGTGGCGTGACGGTAGGCGGCGCGGTCCACCGCGTTGGCGCCGACTGCCCGGGAAATCGCCGTGATCGAGAGGTGCGGAACGGTCATTTGCCGTCAGCATACAGGAAAACATTCGGAGCGAAAGCGACGAATGTGTAATCGTGCCTGCCGAGATTTGCGACGATTTGCTGTGATGCGTGTCGGATTTTCCGGCTCAGATTGTTGGGGCGAGCGGACGGACGGCGCTCGGGACCAGGAAAACAAGGGCCGGGCGGAAGCCGAGGGTGGCGCTGGAGGGGCTGACCGGTGCGAGTTTGGAAAGGAACGGGAATGGATGGACGGTTGTCCACAGAGGCGAAGCGGCGGCATCGAGGCCGGGACGGTGACGGTCCGATGGACGATGCGCGCCATGATTCGACCAGGGACGGAAAGATGTCCGCAGGGCGATCAGGATGCAGCGGGACGATCGGCATCGAGCAAGATCGTGTTCGGGTGGTGAAGGCCGCGGACTCCGAAGTGGCGGCAGTTGTCCTAGGCGTTGGCATCGAGCTTGGCTTGTCCACGGCAGCGCAGGAGACTGGACGCACGGCCTGGATACCGACCGGTCGGCAACAGCATCCAGGCATCGCCCGTCTTGATGCGCACCCTCCCCCCTTCCTCTTGTGAAGAAAATCGTGGCCGGCCTCGATCGCGGCGCGTGGCCGTTCAAGTGCTGTCGGCGGCGTTCGGTTGCCTGGCGCTGGCGTCCAGCTGCTCGATGACGGATCGGATTGCCGGCCTGTCCGTCTCGGCCTGAGACCGGGCGACCGCACGGATGTTCGTCTTCAGGACCGTCACGCCGCGGACCCTGGTTCGTCCGAAGCGGTTCTGGCACCGGCGCGAAGAATGGCTTGGTAGACCGCTGATGCCGCTCTGCCCGTTGAAACCCGTCACGCCTTGTGGCAGGCGGTGCAGGATCGTTGGCCCGATCAAGGGCCATGTCATGGAGGAGGAACGGAGATGAAGATCTGCAATGGAGTAGGCTTGGCGGCGCTGGTGCTCGCGATCGTGGGAATGCTGACGCCGGTGGTGGGATTGCCGATCGGTTACGTGGCCTTGGTGACAGCCTGCATCGCGGCGCTCGGCGGTGACCGCGGACTCACGATCGCGACGGTGATCGTGTCGGCGATTGCGTTCGTGTTCTTCACGCCATCTTTGTGGATGGCGACCGCAGGCCGCATGACGGCTGAAGGGGGCGGGGCCTTTGGGCTGGTCGTCTTGACGGTCATTCTCCTGGCACTGCCGGTCATCGGCATCATCCTCAATTCCACGGGCAAGCTCGTGCTCTACGGCAAGTGACCTGACATGGCAGCTGTCTCCGAAAGGAGCGGAAGGAGACACGGGACCGTCTTCGTCCGGCAACGTCATCCAGGCATCACCTTTCTTGTTGCGAGCCCTCCCCCCCCCTTCCTCTCGTGAAGAAAATCCCGGCCGGCCTCGATCGCGGCGCTGACCAGGAGGGTGGCGGACCAGGAGGTCAGGGACAGCCCCTGGTCGTTGGCAAAGGGTCGAATTGTCGCTGTCAATAACAATTGGAAGTGTCCGGTTCAGGTAACATGCGAACTGTCCGGTTCTGCGCGTCCTCTGCAGGCCCGATTGCGCAAAGGACACCTGGGCATGAATTCCTGCCCGGGTTGAAGACCGGGACCAGCGTCTGGAC
>JAJEAZ010000664.1 GCA_022824105.1 Alphaproteobacteria bacterium | reverse complement strand
AATCAGCCGCATCGAAATCACCCCGCAAGGCGATCGCCGCTCCCATCACCAGCCTCCAATTCAAGCCCACGACCTTGAATCAGAAATCCGACCGGAACGGAATCCCCCTCATGAGTCAGAAACCGACGCCGCTGGTATCAGTCGCCGTTTCGGCGGAACAGGCCCTTCAGGCCGCGGCCGATGTCCTTCACCGCGCCCTTGAGATTGTCCCTGAGTTGCCGGGCGGCCTTTTCCGGCGCTGCAGCGGCCGGCTCCGACGCTGCGCCGGGCTTAGGCCGGGCCGCCGCGTTCTTCAGGCACTCGTTGTCATCGCCGCCGAGTTCGCCGAGGCCCACAATGGCGGCGGGCGGGAACAACGCGATGGCGGCGAGGCCGCCGAGTTTCTTCAGCGCCGCGCCCGTATCGGGCCGGAATTCCGGGTTGGCGAAAGAGCCCCGCACATGGACCGGAACGGCGACATTCAGGGTCGCGGACTTCGCCCGCGGCTCGACGGTGAGGTCGAGTGTTTCCGAGGCGAGGTCCGCCACGCCCGTCGCGGCGACGGTGGAATATTCGGTGTCGATCAATGCCGCCCGGATCGCCGCGCGCCCCTTCCCGATGCCGACGGAGGCAACCGCGCAATTGACGACCGTCCACTCTTTCCGGCCCTCGAACAGCGTGCCGAGCAGGGCGCTGGCGCCCCCGACCGCCGCATCGAACGCCTGCGTCTTCAGGCGGCCCTTGCCCCCGACGATCCGGATATCGCCGTCAAGGCCGGCCATCAGTTCGGCCATCGACGCGCCGGAGCCCGAAAGATCGGCGCTCGCCCTGGCGTTGCCCTCGAAGAGGTCGGTTACGCCCGCCTCCGCCAGCAGCCGGCCGAGATCGAGCGCAGCCGCCCCGGCAGCAAGGCGGAGCCCCGGCGCGTCGCGGCGGGTATCGATGTGCAGTTCGCCTTCCACCGGGCTTCCCGCGACGGTCGCGCGCAAGGGCTTTACCGCAAGCGCGCCGTCGTCGAGGCTCACGCGCGCCTCGACAGCCTCGACCGAAACCGGGGCGCCGGCCAGGCTTGCGACTTTCAGGGTCAGGTCCAGATCGACGGCTCCGAGCCCGTCCAGCGGCAGCGGGTCGTCGGGGAAAACCCGCTCCGGCCCGGCTGTCTCCGGCGCCGCGCCGCCCCCGGCCGCTGCGGCGGACGGTTTGCCCTCGGCGGGCTGCGGCTCCGGCCCGGCAAGTTCGATCCAGTTTGACGCCAGACTTCCGGCAAGGCGCGGACGCGGCCCCGCCAGCGCGACCTCGATCCGTCCCCGGACATCGTTGTCGGCGACCGTGGCCTGGATGCGCTCGATCCTGAGAGTTTCCGCGCCGCCTTCGACGCGGGCATCGAAGGCAACCGGCCCCAGCTTCGGCAGGCCCGGCCCCGCAAGCGGCGCCAGCGAGGACAGGTCGGTGCCCCGGACCGCAAGCCGGAGGTCGAGGCCGTCCGGCTTTCCGGGTTCGACGACCTCGCCGGCCAGCCGGGCGCCAAATCCGAGCGCTTCGCCCTCGAATTCGAGCCGGACCGGCTGTGCGGACGCCAGTTCCCCCAGGGAATCGACGCTGCCGGAGACGGAAAAGGGATGTCCGTTCCAGGCGCCCCGGGCCTCGAATTCCAGCGGCGCCTCGAAATCTTCCGCCCGGGCCGATACCCGGCCGAGGTCGAGGCGCATCTCTTCGCCGCTCCGCGCATCCCTGTAGGTCAGGCGTCCCCGGCGGATTTCCACATGGCTGAAGATCGGCACCGGTGGCGGGCCGCCGTCCGCCTTGCCTTCTCCGTCCGCCTCTCCGGAGCCGGCGGGCGCAGCGGACCGGTCGCCCGAAGGCGGTCCGGCGCGCCAGTTGGAGAGGCCGTCCGCATTCCTCTCGAGCAGGATATCGGGCTCGACGAGGATGAGCCGGGTCACGCGGATATCGCCGGCGAGCAGCGGCAGCAGTTCCACTTCGGCCTCGGCGCGTTCGATCGCCGCCATGACCGGGCGTGAGCCCCAGCCGGCATTGGCGATGGCGACCCGCTCGACGACGATGGCGGGGCTGAGCGAGATCGACAGGTCGATATCGCCGTCGATGGCAAGGCCGCGGCCGGTCGCCTTGCGGAATTCCGCTTCGATTTCGCCGCGGTAGCCGCCGACATCGACCGACAGGAGAAACGCGGCGGCTGCGGCGGTAATGACGACCAGCGCCAGCCCGGCCCATTTCAGCAGAGAGGCGGGGCGCATTGCGGGCTTCCGGAGGCGCTACGTCCCGCCGCTCCCGTTTTCCGGCGCGTCGGGCGCGAAGGCGAGCGCGCCCCGCCAGCTGTCGACATAGCCCGCCCATTCGACGTCTTCCGGCAGCTCCGCCACATCCAGCGCATCGCGGGCGTCGAGCATGACGGCATATTCGTCGAGAAAGGCCTTGCCGCCGCCGAGCATGCGGGCCAGCGCCTTGGGGTGGGGGCCGTGGGCGAAGCCGCAGGGGTGCAGGGTCGCCATGCCGGCGTCGATGCCGTCGCGGCTGAAGAAGTCGCCGGAGTGGTAGAAGATCACCTCTTCGTAATCGTCGTTATTGTGGAAGAACGGCACCTTGAGCGCCTCGGGGTCGGTCTCCGCCGGGCGCGGCGCGAAGGTGCAGACGACGAAGCGTTCGGCGACGAAGGTGGTGTGGGCCGAGGGCGGCAGGTGGTAGCGGTGGCTCATCAGCGGGCGGATTTCGCGCACATTGAGCTTGGCCACCGAGAGGTCGCCGTGCCAGCCGACGGCGTCCAGCGGATTGAAGGGGAAGGTCGCGCAGCTGACCGCGCCCTGCCGCTTGATCCGCACCTGCCAGTCGCCCGGCCCCTGCTGGGCGCGGAAGGCGTCGTCGATGCGCGGCAGGATGAGCGCGGCCGGGTCGAACACCGCGTGGCGTCCGACCATGCCCTTCTCCGGCAGCCGGTAGAAGCCGCCCGTCGCCTCGATCAGCAGCGCCTCAATGGGCCCTTCGGCGTCGAGCCGCCACATGGTGCCGCGCGGGATGACGACATAGTCGCCCTGCTCGACCGGAAGCCGCCCGTAATCGCAGAAGAAGTCGCCCCGGCCGCGGTGCAGGAAGAGCAGGTCGTCGCCGTCGCCATTGCGGACGAGGTGGTCCATGCGCCCCTCCGCGCGCCAGAAGCGGTAATCGACATGGGCGTTGTGCAGCACCCGCCGGGCCTCCCACGGAGAGGCGGCGGCGGGGAGCCTGTTGAGGTCGAAGGCGCGGGGGCGGAGCGGGCCTTCCCAGCCGGTCCAGGCGGTCGGCGGGTTGCGGTGGTACATGTGCGCCGCGGGTCCGAAGAAACCCTCGCGGCCGAGCTCGCGCTCGAACCGCCCGTCGGGCAGCCGGACATGCGCCCGCCGGTTGGTGTCGCCCTCGCTGTGGGGAAAGGAAATCCAGGTGCCGCCCGCCATAGCCCGGCCCTCCGCCGCTATCCTCGCCGGCCGCCAGCATAGCGCGCCGGGGCGGCGGCGCGGAAGGCGCCCATGACTGCGACCGGAACCGCGGGGTCATGCATTCGCAGCGAACAAGCCTGGCTGGCGTCCGGCCGTCTGCACCGGCCCGTCCTCGGCGAACGGATCGTCGATCATCCTGTCCAGGCGCGACTTCCGGCGAAGTTCGGCTACGGTGGCGGACGGAACATAGAACCGGCCCCGTTTTTCACCTTCCGGGACGACGAGATCAGCGTCCACAAGGGCCTTCAGGTCGCGGGTGGCGAGATTCTTGGATATGTCGGCGCTGACCCGGTAGGAAGAGTTCCTTACCCTGCCGCCGAATGCGGCTTGCAGCAGCGCCATGGACGCGCGTTCGGGAAGCCCGTTGGCCGCAACCAGGTCCTCGAGTTCCGCATAGACCCTCTCCAGCTCTCTCGTGCGGCGAAGAAGCGTCTGCGCCTGCCGGTAATGGCCGGTCAGGCAAAACCGGACCCAGGGTTTGGCATTGCGCTCCGGGTTCCATCCGCCGCCGCCGACCTCCGCCAGCACGTCGTAATAGTCCTGCTGATTGCGCCCGATATGTTCTTCGATGGAAGAAAACGCCGGCGCCACAATCCCGTCGCTCGCAAGTACCGCCGTCTGAATGCATCTGGCGGTCCTCCCGTTGCCGTCCGAAAACGGATGCAGCATCGCCAGATTGAGGTGCGTCATGGCCGCGCGCAGGAAAATCGACTCGACCTCGCCGTCATTCACATAATCCAGGAGTTCGCGGACAAGCGGCTCAAGCCGGTCGCGGTCCACGCCCTCATGCACCAGATCGCCGGTTCTCGCGTTCCTGACGCCCACCCAGCCCGGCCGGTACTGGCCGGGACGCGCGTCAAAGTCCGACTGGCAGATCATGAAATGGACAGCCAGCAGAACATCCTCGGTGATCCTGAACGAAGGGCTCTGCTGACGCTGGAGGATGTAGTCCATTGCCTCGCGGTAGCCGGTAACGGCCCGCCAGGTGTCGCGGTCCGTGTCCGCCGGGTCTTCGTGGTCGATGGCGGCGATGGCGTCCTCGTCCGACACATTGATGCCTTCGATGCTGTTGGACGCGGCGAGGGCGCGGGCGCGGGTCATGCGGGCCAGAAGACCCGTCCAGCGGCGCGGTTCCGTGACCACATACTGGCGCAGGTCGGCCCGTATCCGGGCGGTTGCGGCCTCGACCCGCCGTTCCGCACCGTCGAGAGCGCGATATGCGAACAACATGCGCCAACCCATCCGCAATCGGTTTGTGGTCGATTAGTAATCGACATGATGTCAGTTATCAACTGCATTTGGCGCATGGGGCGGCGGCTGCCGTCCGGGCGTTTCCGTTCCCGCCGGAAAGGCCCTAGACTGGCGGGCGGTCGGGGAGGCCTCTGCCCATGTCGCTCACCATGCCGGCGCCCGAGGCGGCGATCCTGGAGAACCGCGACCGGCTGATCCGCCGGCTGCGCGCCATCCTGCCGGAGGAAAGCGTGATCGCCGAAGAGACGGCGATGCGCGCCTATGAGTGCGATGCGCTCACCATGTACCGTCAGCTTCCGCTCGTTGTCGCCCTGCCGGAGACCGTGCCCCAGGTGCAGGAGATCATGGCGCTGGCGGCCGAGATGAATGTGAAGGTCGTGCCGCGCGGGGCCGGCACCTCGCTTTCCGGCGGCTCCATGCCGCTCGGCGACGGCATCCTGCTCGCCATGGGCAAGTTCAACCGCATCCTGGAGATCGACTACGAAAACCGCTCGGCCCGCGTGCAGCCGGGCGTGGCCAATCTCGCGATCAGCGATGCGGTTGCGGAGCGCGGCTTCTACTACGCGCCCGACCCCTCCTCGCAGATCGCATGCTCCATCGGCGGCAATGTCGGCGAGAATTCGGGCGGCGTGCATTGCCTGAAATACGGGCTGACCACCAACAACATACTCGGCCTCGAAATCGTGCTGATGGGCGGCGGGATCGTCCATCTCGGCGGCAAGCACCTCGATTCCGAGGGCTACGACCTGATGGGGCTGATGACCGGCTCGGAGGGCCTGCTCGGCGTCATCACCGAGGTGACGGTGCGCCTGCTGCCGAAGCCCGAGATCGCCCGCGGCCTGCTGCTCGCCTTCCCGACGGTCGAGGCCGGCGCGACCTGCGTCGCGGACATCATCGCGGCCGGCATCATCCCCGGCGGGCTGGAAATGATGGACGGGCCGGCGATCCGCGCGGCGGAGGACTTCCAGCCCTGCGGCTACCCGACGGACGCCGCCTCGCTGCTGATCTGCGAGCTCGACGGCGAGGCCTCCGAGGTGGACCATCTGGTCGAGCGCGTGTCCGCAATCGCGCGGGCGGTTGGCGCAACGGTGATCCGCGCCTCCGAGAGCGAGGAGGAGCGGCTCGGCTTCTGGGCCGGGCGCAAGAACTCCTTCCCGGCCGTCGGCGCCATCGGGCCGGACTATCTCTGCATGGACGGCACCATCCCGCGCGGCCGGCTGGCGGAAGTGCTGGCCGGCATGTCGGCGCTGGCCGACAAGCACGGGCTCCGGGTCGCCAATGTGTTCCATGCAGGCGACGGGAACCTGCACCCGCTGATCCTCTACGACGCCAACCGGCCGGGCGACATCGAGAAGGCGGAGGCCTTCGGCGCGGACATATTGAAGCTCTGCGTCGCCGTCGGCGGCGTGCTGACCGGCGAGCACGGCGTCGGCGTCGAGAAGCGCGACCTGATGGGCACGATGTTCACCGAGGCCGACCTCGACCAGCAGCAGCGGGTCAAATGCGCCTTCGACCCGGAGCACCGGCTCAATCCGGGCAAGGTCTTCCCGACCTTGCGGCGCTGCGCCGAACTCGGGCGGATGCATGTCCGGGGCGGCGCGCTGCCCTTCCCGGACCTGCCGCGCTTCTGAGGCCGGTAGCCGGGCCCGACGGCGATGGACGTGCTGGCGCCCCGCGACGAGGCCGAGCTTGAAGAGGCAATAGCGGCAGCGGTCGCCGGCGAAGCCGCGCTGGCGGTGGAGGGCGAGGGCAGCAAGCGCGGTTTCGGCCACGCCGTCGAGGCTCGCCGCCGGCTCTCCACGGCGGCCATGCGCGGCGTCTCGCTCTACGAGCCGGCGGAGCTTGTGCTGACCGCCGGCGCGGGCACGCCGCTCAGGGAAATCCAGGGCCTGCTCGACCAGCAGGGCCAGCAGCTTGCCTTCGAGCCGGCGGATTTCGGCCTCATCCTGGGCGGCCCGGCGGACCGGGGCACCATCGGCGGCGCGGTCGCGGTCAATGCCTCAGGCCCGCGCCGCATCAAGGCCGGGGCGGCGCGCGACCACCTGCTCGGCTTCCGCGCCGTCAGCGGGCGGGGCGAGCCCTTCAAGTCCGGCGGGCGGGTGATGAAGAACGTGACCGGCTACGACCTCTGCAAGCTGATGGCCGGCTCGCACGGCACGCTCGGCGTGATGAGCGAGATCACCGTCAAGGTGCTCCCGAAGCCCGAGACCGAGGAGACGGTGGTGTTCCGGGGCCTGGACGACGCGGCGGCCGTGGCGCTGATGACCGCGGCCTCGGGCCTGCCGGCGGAGGTCTCCGGCTTCGCCCACCTCGCGGAGGAGGGCGGGCGCACCGGGCTCAGGCTGGAGGGCCCGGCGGTCTCTGTCGCCTCCCGGCGCGAGTCGCTGCTGGCGCGCTTCGGCGGCGAGGCGGATGTGCTGGCCGACGCCGCCTCGCGCGCCTTCTGGGAAGCGGTGCGCGATGTCCGCCCGCTGGCGGGGCGGGGGGAGCAGCTCTGGCGGCTTTCCGTGGCCCCGGGGGACGGGGCGGCGACGGTGGCGCGGCTTGCCGAACGCGGCCTGCCGCTCGCCGGACGCCTGTATGACTGGGCGGGCGGCCTCGTCTGGCTGGCGCTGGAGGCGGGGCGGCACGGGGCGGCGATCCGCGAGGGCCTCGCCGGCCATGCCACCTGCATCCGGGCGCCGGACGCGGTGCGCGCGGCGGAAGCCGTCTTCCATCCCCAGCCGCCGGCGCTGGCGGCGCTTTCGCGGCGGGTGAAGGAGAGCTTCGACCCGAAGCGCATCCTCAATCCCGGCCGCATGGGCGAGGGCCTCTGATGCAGACCGATTTCAGCCTGGCGCAGCTTGCCGACCCGGATGTCGCGGCGTCCGAACAGATCCTGAGGCGCTGCGTGCATTGCGGCTTCTGCACCGCCACCTGCCCGACCTTCAAGCTCTTGGGCGACGAGCTCGACAGCCCGCGCGGGCGCATCTACCTCATCAAGGACATGCTGGAGAACGACCGGGCGGCCGACGCGCTGACGGTGCGCCACATCGACCGCTGCCT
>JAJEAZ010000670.1 GCA_022824105.1 Alphaproteobacteria bacterium | reverse complement strand
CGCAACGGGGCGCACGGAGCCGTCGGGCAGTGTCAGGGCGATCTCGCTCATCGGATATACGAATGTCCCGGAACTCGGAAAGGCCGCAATCTATAAACAGGCTTCGCCGCGTCAAGCCGGGAGGCGCCGCACCCGGTCCATCATGCCCCGGCCGCGGCGGCTTCGGACGCCCGGCCTCCGGTCACGGCCCCGGTATCAGCTTCACGGCGGCAATGATGAGACCGGCATAGACGCCGCCCGCACCGATCGTCCATTTCAGGGTTTCCGCCTTATGCGTCAGAATCTCCGCCTTAATTTCGGCTTTGAATTCCGCCATTTCCGTCTTGAGGTCCGCCGCGGTCGCCGCGAGGTCGGCCCTGGTCGCCGGCTCGCCCGCGGCGGCGGCGTCGCGGGCAGTCTCGATGATGGCCTCGGCCTGCCGGCGGTTCATGCCGGCTTGTTCCAGCCGATGGGCGGCGGCAAGGACATCGAACACACTCATTGGCAAGTCCGAATCGAATCGCCCATGAGATTGGCGGTGTTGGCCGATCCTGTCAACCGCGTCCGCGCCTCTACGGCGCGACCTTCACGTCCGCATTGCGCTCGACAGTGCGCAACAACTCGGTCACATCGGCCTCGCGGCCGAGATGGGCGAGCGAGGCCTGGTGCAGTTCGCGCACGACATTGGACACGAACATCGGCGCGGCGCTGTCGGAGCCGATCTGGGTCGCCAGACGCACATCCTTGTGCATCAGCGCGAGCCCGAAACCGAACGGGTGCGGCCCCTCGACCTGGGCCGCCAGCATCACTTCCGACATGTAGGTCCGGCCCGAGCCCTTGTTCAGCACCTCGACCGCCTTGGCGAAGTCGAGCCCGTTCTTGACGCCCATTGCGACCGCCTCGCACGAGACCGCGTAGGCCGACGCCGCGATCACATTGTTCACGAGTTTCATGACATGGCCCGTGCCGACGCCGCCGCAATGGAAGACATTGGGGCTGATGGCGTGCAGCATCGGCAGCGCCTCGGCATAGTCGGCGTCGTCGGCGCCCACCATGATCGCGATGGTGCCCGCATCCGCGCCCTGCCTGCCTCCGGAGACCGGCGCGTCGATCAGCCGGATGCCGCGTTCGGCGAGTTCCGCCGCCATGGCGCGGGTTGCGTTCGGGTCGCCGGTGGTCTGGTCGAGAATGATGCCGCCGGCGCTCATGCCCTCGGCGAGCCCGCCCGGCCCGAACACGGCGCGGCGCACATCGTCCGAGGTCGGCAGGCAGGTCAGCACGGTTCCGCATTCCGCGCCGAGCGCCGCGGCGGACTGGACGGGCGTGCAGTTGTCTTCCGCAAGCGCCTGCATCGCCTCCGGGCGCAGGTCGAAGACACGCAGCGGGTGCGTGAGGGCAAGGCGCCGGGCCAGCGCCCCGCCCATATTGCCGAGGCCGACATAGCCGATGCTCATGGAAGCGGTTCCTTCGCTTGCGGGTTTGCGGCTATCCTATGCGGAATTCGCGCGCCGCAAAGCAGGCAGCCGCGAAGGGCCGTCCGAGGAGTTCACGCCATGCCCGATTCCCACGCCGCCGACCATTCGATGCAGGACCGCGTCAGCGCGGAGGAATGGGCCGTGCGGGTCGATCTCGCCGCGCTCTACCGCCTCTGCGCCCGGCACGGCATGACCGACCTCACCTACACCCACCTCTCCGCGCGTGTGCCGGGAGATGGGCATGCGTTCCTCCTCAACCCTTACGGCCTCCTGTTCGAGCAGGTCACGGCGTCCAACCTGGTCAAGGTGGACACGGAGGGCAATCTGCTGGGCGAGAACCGCTACGGGGTCAACGCCGCCGGCTTCACCATCCACTCCGCCGTCCACATGGCGCGGCCGGACCTCGCCTGCGTGGCGCACACCCACACCCGCACCGGCATCGCGCTGGCGGCGCTGCCGCAGGGCCTGCGGCCGCTGAACCAGAAGGCGATGCAGTTCCACGGGCGCATCGCCTATCACGATTATGAGGGCATCGCGTTCGACCTGGACGAGCGCGACCGGCTGATCGACGACATGGGCGATGCCGAGGTCATGGTGCTCAAGAACCACGGCTTCCTGGTCTGCGGGCGCAGCATCCGCGAGGCCTGGGCGCGGCTCTACGACCTGGAGAAGGCGGCGAAGACGCAGATGCTCGCCGAGGCCACCGGCGCGCCGCTCGCCAGGCTGTCGGACGCCTTCCTCGACGAGCAGGAAAACCGCCCGAGGGCCAACCGCAGCTACAACCCCTATGACGGCTGGGAGTCGCAGCTTCGCCTGCTCGACCGCGCCGATCCGTCCTACAGGCACTGAACGGGGAGCGCCGATCCCATGACCGATATCCGTTCCCGCGTTTCCGAGGCCGAATGGGAGGCGCGCGTCAATCTGGCGGCCGTCTTCCGGCTGGCGGCGAAGCACGACCTCTCCGACCTGGCGCTCACGCACTTCTCGGCGCGCGTGCCGGACGAGCCGGACCGTTTCCTCCTCAATCCCTACGGGCTCATGTTCGAGGAGATCACGGCGTCCTCGCTGGTCAAGACCGACCGCGAGGGCAACGACCCGCTGGAGACCGGCAGCCCGCTTAACGCGGTCGGCATCATGCTGCACTCCGCCGTTCTCGACGCCCGCCCCGATGTCGCCTGCACGGCGCACACCCACACCGTGCCCGGCATGGCGCTCGCCTCTCTGGACACCGAGCTCCTGCCGATCTCCCAGACTGCCATGGCCTTCCACGGGCGCGTCGGCTACCACGACTGGGAAAGCGCCGAGACGGAGCTGGACGAGCGCGAGCGGATCGCGCGGGACCTCGGCCCCGACGGGCGCGCCCTGGTGCTCAAGAACCACGGCCTGCTGGCGGCCGGCCCGTCCATCCCGATGACATGGGTGCTGCTGTTCGAGCTGGAGCGCGCCTGCGCCTCGCAGCTGGACGCCATGGCGGCGGCGCATGCGGACGGGACCGGGCTCGACATGCCGTCCGCGTCGGTCTGCGAGAAGACCGCCCGGCAATTCGACGAGTTCCTGGCCCAGCCCGCCCGGGACAATGACTGGCCCGCCTATCTCGAAATCCTCGACCGCGAGGATCCGGGATACCGGGAATAGACCATGCACCCGACCCTCAACATCGGAGAGCGGCCGAAGGGCCGCACGGCCCAGCCATGAACATGACCGAATCGAAAATCGCGCTGGACTACGCCCGCGACGGCTTCGTCTTTCCGCTCGACATCGTGACGAAGGCGGAAGCCGGGGAGCTGCGCGCCGACCTGGAGCGGGGCGAGGCGGAAGTGGCCCATGACCGCCGGCGGCTCGGCCTGCTGCGCGGCTTCCCGGCGCGCTTCCTGCCGTCCTTCGACCGGCTGGTGCGCCATCCGAAGATGGTCGAGGCGGCCAAGGCGGTGCTGGGGCCGGACGTGATGGTCTGGGGGTCCGGGCTGTTCATCAAGGAAGCGAACACCGAGAGCTATGTCTCCTGGCACCAGGACCTGACCTATTGGGGCCTCGACAAGGCCGAGGAGACGACGCTCTGGGTCGCGCTCTCGCCGGCGACGGAGGAGAGCGGCTGCATGCGCTTCATCCCCGGCAGCCACCGGGAGCGCATCGTGCCGCACGCCGACAGCTTCGCCGCCGACAACCTGCTGACGCG
>JAJEAZ010000497.1 GCA_022824105.1 Alphaproteobacteria bacterium | reverse complement strand
AGCCAGTCCTGCCACTCGCCCTCGCCCTCGATGCGCATCGGCGCGTTCAGCGAGCGGTCCGGCGCGGCGAGCCGGCGGTTCATCTGCACGACCTCATCCTCGGACACCCTGAGCTCGTCGGCGATCTTCGTGACATGCTCGGGCGACAGGTCGCCGTCCTCGATAGCCTGAATCCTGTGCTTCATGCGGCGCAGGTTGAAGAACAGCTTCTTCTGCGCCGCCGTCGTGCCGATCTTCACCAGCGACCAGGAATGCAGGATGTATTCCTGGATCGAGGCCCGGATCCACCACATCGCATAGGTGGCGAGCCGGAAGCCCTTTTCCGGGTCGAAGCGCTTGACCGCCTGCATCATGCCGACATTGCCTTCGGAGATCAGTTCGTTCACCGGCAGGCCATAGCCGCGATAGCCCATGGCGATGCGGGCGACCAGGCGCAGGTGGCTGGTCACCAGGCGGTGCGCCGCGTCCACATCCTGGTGCTCGACCCAGCGCTTCGCCAGCATGTATTCCTCGTCCTGTTCCAGCATCGGGAATTGGCGGATTTCATGCAGGTAGCGGGAAAGATTGTTCTCCCCGCCAAGCGCCGGGATATTGCGGCCGGCAACGATATTTTCGGCCATGGTCTGGACCCTCTCCAATCCCTTAAGACATAGAGATAACGGCTAGAAATTCAAGTCTTCCAACATTACCGCGAGTTCATGGAAGTCCGCCGGCGGCGGACTTTCGAACCGCATGTCCGCGCCGGTTGCGGGATGGCGGAAACCGAGCCGTGCGGCGTGAAGCGCCTGGCGTGGAAAGGCGGGCATTCCGCGCCGCCGCCCGCCATAGAGCGGGTCCCCGATCACCCCGTGGCCGATATGGGCCAGATGGACCCGGACCTGGTGCGTCCGCCCGGTCTCCAGCCGGCAGGCGACGCTGGACGCGCGCGTGCCGAATGCGGCCTCCACCCGGTAATGCGTGACGGCCGGTCGCCCGCGCTCGACGACAGCCATGCGCTTGCGATGGCGCGGATCGCGGCCGATGGGCGCCTCGACCCGCCCGGTGCTGGGCCACGGCAGGCCCTGCACCAGCGCCAGATAGCCGCGGTCGATGTCATGTGTCTCGAACAGCGCGCGAAGCCCCGCATGGGCCGTTTCCGTCTTTGCGGCCACGATCAGGCCGGACGTGTCCTTGTCGAGCCGGTGGACAATGCCCGGACGCGCAACGCCGCCGACCCCGGTCAGGCTTCGGCCGCAATGGTCGAGCAGCGCATTCACCAGCGTGCCGCCAGGGTGGCCCGGCGCAGGGTGCACCACCATGCCCGCCGGCTTGTCCACGACGATCAGGTGCTCGTCCTCATGAACGACCGCGAGCGGGATCGCCTCGGCCGCGGGCTCGGCCGGCCGCGCCGGCGGAACGCTCACGCGGTACAGCTGTCCGGCGACGGCCTTGCGCCCTGACGGCGTCACCCGCCCTTCTGCGACAAGCGCCTGGATGCGGGAGCGCGAAAGCGCCGGTATTTCGCGGGCCAGCACGCGGTCGAGCCGCTCGCCGTCGGCATCCGGCGGCGCAACGGCTTCGAAAACCCTGATTTCCTCGCCAGCTGTCAAGGAACCGTCCCCATACCGATGACTCTTGCGCGCAACTATGGCAAATCCGCGGCGCCTGCGAACGGCCGGAAGTATTCAATGGGTCTGAAAGCCCTCGTCATAGGGATGGGCGTGTTGATCGTCATCGGTGTCGCTGTTGTAGCGGTTACCGTCGTCAATCGGTCGCTGGCGCCCGCCGCAGACAGCGACACCCGCTGGCAACTGCCCGAAGGCGCCCGCATCGAGGACTGGCGGGTGGCCGGCGACGATCTCGTCGTCCGGCTGGAGCAGGACGGCGCCGTGCTGTTCTGGACCTTCGACCGGCGCTCCGGTCAACGGCTGGGCGAGGTGCGGCTGGAGTCCGGATCGAAACCGTAGTCCTGCTTGGCCGCTTCGGGGCTGACAAGCCCGCGCCGGACATCCTGCTCGACCGCGGCCGCATCGCGCGCCGCCGGGTCTCCGAGCCCGCCGCCACCCGGCATCTCGACGACCAGCCGTTCACCCTCCGGGACGACCTGGAAGCCCTTGTTGCGGAGCTTCTTGCCTGAACCCAGGCTGAGGCGCCCGAGCGCGCCCGGACCGCCGCCGCCCCGCCCGCGCGCCGCATGCACCGTGCGCTCGAAGGTGGCGTAGATGCCGAACGGCGCGCCTTCCCGGTTCTCGACCTCGATGGTCTGGCCGAGGCCGCCGCGCGTCCGCCCCGCCCCGCCGCTGTCGGGGCGCAGTTCCTTCTTCCAGAACACGAGCGGCGTGATCGCCTCGGTCGCCTCGACGGGCACATTGCGCACGCCGGAGGGGAAGGGCGTCGCGGAAAGCCCGTCCAGCCCCGGCCGGGCGCCTGCGCCGCCGGAATGGAAACTCATGATCTGGAACGGCGTGGACTGCGAGCCGGCGCGCGCCGTGATCCCCTGCCCCGCGCCGAGCCTGAGCGTCCAGAGCGCCGAGCAGCCTTCCGCCGGCACCCGGTCCGGAATCGCCTGGTGCAGACAGCCGAACACGACGTCCGGCAGCATGTGGCCGATATTCGAGCGCGCATAGACGGCGCAGGGATGCGGCGGATTGAGGATGCTGCCGTCAGGCGCCGTCACCCGCACGGCGTCGAGCGCGCCCGCATTGTTCGGCAACTCCGGCGCGACGATGCATTTCACGCCGAAGCTCGTATAGGCGATGGTGTAGCAGAGCGGGCAGTTGATGCCGAAATCCGAGAGCCCGGAGGTGCCGTCGAAATCGACCTCGATCGTCCCGTCGGCAACGGTCAGCCGCGCGACCAGTTCGACCTCCCGGTCGAAGCCGTCGATGGTCATGGAATGGGTCCAGCTTCCCTGCGGCATGGCATCGATCGCGTCGGCCATCGCCTGCCGGCTGCTGTCAATGATGAAGTCCGCCAGCGCGGAAAGGTCTTCGAGGCCGTATTCGTCCATCATCGCCAGCAGCCGCTCGCTGCCGGTGTCGTTGCAGGCAGCGAGCGCATAGAGGTCGCCGATCACCATGCGGGGCTCGCGCACATTGGCGCGCACCATCTCCAGGAACCACTCGTTCACCCGCCCCTCCTCGGCGAACGGCATGAGCGGCACGAACAGGCCTTCCTGATAGACCTGCCGGGCGTCGGGGCCCTGGCCGAGCCCGCCCACATCGACGACATGGCTGGTGGATGCGAACAGCGCCACGATCCGCCCGTCGCGGAAGGTGGGCGAGACGAC
>JAJEAZ010000570.1 GCA_022824105.1 Alphaproteobacteria bacterium | reverse complement strand
GCGACGGCTTCGCGTCAGGGATCGTCACCCGAAGGGCGAAGACCGCTTGCGGGCTTCGTGGAGCCGGGCGCGGCCTGCCGCGCCCGGCGGAGTAGAGCCCGGTGCCCGGTCGCCCCGCGACCGGGCAGACGCCCAACCCTGTCTGCATCGTGCACCTTCCCTCTCCTCCAGGATTTCGAAGGCTGCGGTCGCCGGTCACGGCCAGTCGGTTGGAATGTCCGACCATGGCGTCTCAACCCCGCAGCGGATGCGAGAGGACCAAGTGCTCGGTCACTTCGCGGATGCGGTTGCGGTCATGGACGCGGCACGGACCGCGCGGGTCTTCGTCGAGATGGACCACGAAATACCGCGCGCCCTTGCGCAGCGGATCGTCGAGCGCGTAGACATCGCCGACATGGTCGCCATTGCGGTAGATGCGCGACTCGTCCGGGGCGATGCGGCGGAAGGCGATTGCGCTCACGACGCGCCTCCTTCCGCGAGCTGCGCCGCCGCCCAGGCCGCCGCCCGGGCCAGCACGTCCCCATGACAGGGCAGCGGCTCGCACCAGCACGCCAGCCAGCACCCGTCCAGCTCCGCGAGTTCTTCCAATGCGATCTCGCCCGCGCAGATGCGGCGCCAGAGGTCAGCGCGGTAGCGGGCGATGACCTGCTCCCGGTCGCCATCGGCTCCCAGCCTGAACGGATTGCCCCACTTCGTGCGGCGGTCGATCAGCACGGTGTTGCCCACGGCCTGCGCATGCTCGAACGCTGCGCGCAGCTTCGGCTCGCGTTTCAGATTGACGACGGCTGTCATTCACTCCCTCCACTCCCCAGGTCGGCTTGCCCGACCCTCCGCTCTCCTCTTCCTCTCCCCGGATCGGGATCCGGGGCAGGCGGCCTGCGAGCCGGAGGCGGAGCCGCCGCGGAACAGCGGCGCAAAGCGCGCGCGAAGCGCCGCCGCGCCGAGGGCGACCAGGTCGTCGTTGAAGTCGTTGCCGAAAGGCACGATCACCGTGGAGGCGACGCCCGCCCGCGCGCAGCGCCGGGCGAGGCGTTCGGCCGCGAGCGCGCCGTCCTCGTCGTTGTCCCTGGCGATCACCAGCCGCGCGAGGCCGGGCGGAGGCGCGAACGCGCCGAGGCTCCCGGCCGAGAGCGCCGCCGCCGCGCGGATCTCCGGCACGGCGGTAATGAGCGACAGCACCGTCTCTATGCCTTCGCCGACCACGAGCGGCGCGAGGCCGGAAGGCGCGCCGAATCGCACCGCGAGGCCGTGGATGCGGCCGAGCGCCTTGCGCGGCGCGGCGACGCCCGCCTTGGCGGGCGAGCGCGGATCGAGCCAGGTGCGCTGCACGCCGAGGATGGCGCCGCTTGGCCCGGATCCCGGATCGGGTCCGGGACAGGCTCCCGATCCGGGGTCGCCGGAGGTGACGGCGGCGACCAGCGCCGGGAAGCGGCGCACCGACGAGCCTTCGCGATAGCGAAGCGCGGGGTGGAAGCGCAAGGCCGCGAATCGGCAGCGCGCGAGCCCGCGAGCGTGCAGGTAGCGCTCGGCGTGACTGCCGTCGATGGCGCGGCAGCGCCGCCACAGGCGGCGCGCCGCCTCGGTCGCGTCGTAAGGCGCGTCCGGAGCCCCCGGATCGCGGTCCGGCGAAGCCCCCGGATCGCAGTCCGGGACAGGCGGCAAGGCGAGGAACGAGCGCGCCTCCTCCAGCGCCGCGCGCAGCGTCGTCGCGTTGATGCGGTAGCGGATGAGATCGAGCAGGTCGCCGTGCTGCCCCGTTGCGGCATCCGTCCAGCCGCCGGGCTTGCCGGAGCCGGAGAGGCGGACGAAGAGCGAGCGCCCGCGAGCGCCGTCGAGGTCGCCGCAGATCCAGTAGCGGCCGAGCCTGCGGCCGTAGGGCAGATAGCGCCGGCACACCTCCTCGGCGCGCGCGGCGAGCGCCGCCGCGATCGTGGCGGCGGGAGACGGTGGGTGCTGCATGCGGGACTTCCTTCCAATCCGAGCCGGACGCCCGATACCGGCCGCCCTCTCCTCCGGCCGGCGCGGAAGGGCGAGCGGCGCGAGCGAAGCGCGGGCGTGGAGCCCGGACGGCGGCAGGCCGGTCGGTGGGAGAGAGGAAGGCCGGGGCGCGAAGCGCGCGCCGGGTTCGCCGTCGCGCAGCTGCCGGCGCAGTTCCATTCAGAGCCGGCCAAGCACGTTCGCGCCGCGGTAGCGGTCGCCGTCCGGCCGGACGCCCCACCAGGGGTCGCGGGTCGAGACCTCGACGATGGCGCGCTCGCCGGTCGCAGCGAGGGCGGCGTCGATCGAAGCGGCGTTGGCCTCGCGCTTCATGCGCAGCACCCAGCGCATGGCCGCGAGCCAGCCTCCGCTCCCCCGAGGCTGGTGCAGCAGCCGGCGCGAAGCGCAGGCGCGCAGCCCGGACGGTCCGCCTCCGGCTCGGCCGCAAAAAAAAGGGCCGACGCGCGAGGCGCCGGCCCAGTTGGGGAGGGAGGAGACAGGACGACTAAAACGGGATCTCGTCGTCCAGGTCCGTGGGCGCCGAGGCCGGGGCTGCGCCGGTGTCACCCGCCGCGTCCAGATCGGGCTGCATCTGCGAGCCGTTGCCGTTCGGCTTGTCCAGGAACTGGATCTTGTGACCGGGCACGATCAGGATCTCGGTCGAGAAGCGGTCGCCCTCCTCGCCGTCCTTCTTCCACCGCCGGGTCTGGAGCTTGCCCTCGGCGTGGACCAGCCGTCCCTTCCTGGCGTGCCGCTCGAGCATGTCGATGAGCCCGTCCTGGAAGGTGACGACGCGGTGCCACTCGGTCCTGTCGACCTTCTGGCCCGACTTGTCGAAATAGGACTCGTCGGTCGCGATGCTGAGATTGGCGACGCGCCCGCCCGAGGCGAGCTGGTTGACGGTGACGTCGGCGCCCAACCGGCCGACCAGTTCCGCGTGGTTCTTTCCGAATGCCATTGCGATATTCCTTCAGGTTCGCGTTGATGACGATGGGTTGGCGAGCGGTCGAGGGCGGGGTCACTCCCCTCCGACCCCTTCCCGCTCACCCTTCTCTCGCTACCCTCTACCTCCGGTCCGCCGGGGCCTCGCGGTCGGGGCAGCGCCGGGCCAAGTCGTCGGCCAGCGCATCACGGACCGCGCGGGTGTCGAGGTCGAGCTCGGTGAGCAGCTCCCCGCCGGCCGGTGTGATGAGGTCGTAGTCGGGATCGAAGAACATGGCTGAGGTCTCCTGCGCCGCGCCCGGCCGCGAGGGAGCCCATCTCCCTCTCTCCCACCGGGCGCTTGCCCGGCGCTCGCAAGACTCCGGCTCGAACGGCGGGGACGAGCGGGTGTGGGGACAACGCGTCGATGTGGGGCGCGATGCCCGCGAGGCGCGGCAGGGGCCGGATCCGGTGCGGGGAGGGTGCTCGCCGGCCGGAAGGTCGCCGGGGGCGTCTGGACGGCGGCCGGGATGCGCGATTAGGGTGCCCTCCCATGACGAACACCACCGACACCGCCGTCGAACGCGGAAGCGGCAACATCGTGCGCGAGCGCGGCATCACGGGGACCGAGGCCGCGCGGCTGCTCGGCCTGTCCCGGCGCGACGTGTCGCGGCTGCTCTGCGGCGACTTCGGCGGGCACTCGCTCGGGTGCGATGTGGACACAGTCGTCCGCCCGCCGCGTTCGGCCGCCGGCGGGAAGCTCCGCATCGCCGGGGCCGAGCGCGCCTGAGCCCGGCGCGGGCCGGGCCATGCGCCCGGCGTTGCGGGTTCAGTGCAGCGTGCGGCCTCCCGCCGGATGCATGCAGCGCTCCACCAGGGCGGTCCAGGCCGCGCGGTCGAGTCCGAGCTTGCGGTTCAGGCGGTCGCACAGCCCGAACGCTTCGGTCAGCGATTATGTGGCGGTGGCAGGTATGTTGCGGTGGTCTGGATTCTTGCGGTCTGGCAAGGACTTGGCCTGAACCTCCGCAACATACCTTTTGCCATTACAAGGATTGCAGGAGGGCCATCAACCCCTTCTTCTCCTTCCAAGGCCGGCCCGGCTTGGGCTTGACGGCGTCGCAAAGGGCCAAGGCCTTGGCCTTCATCTCCAAGTCGATCTCCGTATAGATGTTGGTTGTATTGAGGGTGACATGACCCAGCCATGCGCGAATCGTGTTGATGTCCACGCCGGAACGCAGGAGGGTGCAGGCCGTCGTATGTCTCAGCACATGCGGCGTGACTTGTCTTCCCTTCAATGCCGGTACGTTGGCCGCACATCGCTCGACAAGACGATAGACTCCGAACCGGGTGTAGGGTTGTCGATACCGGCTGAGGAAGACGGGATCGTTAGCCGAACGTCCGTTCGCCAACTCAGCCAGCACGCTGTCCGTCTCTGGCCACAGCGGGCACTGACGAATCTTCCCGCCCTTCCCGTACAGGGTCACAAGGGGGTAGCCGCCATCACGGCGACCGACCTGCAAATCGCCCACTCTCAGTTGCGTCGCTTCGGAGACACGCGCCCCCGTGTTATAGAGAAACAGCAGAAGAGCGTATTCGTTCCGGCCTCGGACGGTCTTGCGATCTGGGACGGCGAGCACAGCATCCATTTCGGCCGTCGTCAGCCATTCGATCGGCTGCGGCGTCGACTTCTTCGACGGAATGGCGCGGATCTGGCCGCACCATCCGATAAGCGTCGGATCACGGCTGCCCAAATAACGAGCAAACGCGCGAATCGCCGTCAGGCGCTGGTTGCGGGTCTGCGCGGTGCAGCCGCGTTCTTTCTCGAGATGGGTGAGGAAGTGACGCACCAGTTCGGACGTGATGTCGCGAACCGCGAGCCGGTCATCCGGCTTCTTGAGCTTGGCACAAAGGAACGGCACCAACAGCTTGAAGGTATCCAGATAGCTGTCCCTCGTGTTGCGGGCCAAGTTGCGCTCGGTCACGAGGTGCTCCAGAAGAATGCGTTCGAGCCAAGGGCCCAGAATAGGGGTATCACTCATTGTCGCCTCCCCGGGCATAGCGCTCGAAGCGCAGCGATGCCTGTTGCAGAAGTTCGGGCGTCATCGACAGGTAGACTTGGGTACCTGCCACGCTTGCGTGGCCGAGATAGGTGGAGAGTGCCGGCAGCAACCGCTGTACATCCGCCCCCTGCCGGTACCAGGCTGTCAACCGATGTACGGCAAAGCTGTGGCGTAGCGAATGAAGGCATGGCGGTTGGCGCGAAGGGGCGCGCGAAGCTTCAGCACCGCGGACTCCGGCAGCGCAAAGCAGGTCCGTAAACGCGGTCTGGACGGTCCTCCTTGCCAGGGGCGCTCCGTCCTGGTTAGCCAGAAAGGTCGAGTCCCTTCCTTCCGGTGCAGGGCGTTCCGCACGGTGAGCTGCATAGGCGCGCAGTGCATCGGTGAGCTGAGGACCGACCGGGACAAGACGGCTCTTGTAGAACTTCGAAACGCGTACATTCAGCACACCGTCCGATAGATCGACATCGGCCAAGGTGAGTTTCATTGCCTCTTGCAGCCGCAGACCGGTTCCGTACAGGAGCAGAAGCAGCGTGCGGAACGTGTGCGCATCGAGCTTGGATGCGCGGCTGCGGCTGACATCAATCGCACCAAAGAGGCGTCGCAGTTCGTCGCGGGAGAATACGTGTCGAGGTGCCGATGGCGGCGGCTTCGGCTCGTCCTCCGGGGCAGGCAGGGGCGAGCAACTCGCGAATCCACGGGTGACCGCATAGCGATAGAATCCGGTCAATACGGAGTACTTCTTGGCGCGGTATCGGGTCAGCGGCCCTTCCCCCGTGAGAAAGGCGCGAACCTGTGCGGTGGCGATGGCGTCGCATTGCAGGTTACCGTCAACGCTCTTGAGAAAGAGCTTCAGCAGGTACGTCTGGGCCTTGAACTCTGCGCCATGGGTCCGTCGCCACGTGATGTACTGGTCGATTGCGTCTCGGAGCGTCATGCCAGACCCTCCAGATCAAAGTCGGCGACTTCCCGAAGTGTGTTGAGGTTGACCTTGGCGTAAATCGCGGTGGAGGACGGGTTGCGGTGGCCGAGATAATCGCCGATCACCTTGAATGACATGCCTTGGTCGAGAAGATGCTGGGCAGCAGCATGGCGTAGTGCGTGGGGTCCGCGACGCCGACTCACGACGCCGAGGCGGTCGAGGCGCCTTGCGACGATGTTCCTCATTACCCCTCGTGTTACCGGCCGAAGCGGGGCTCTGAGCGTGAGGAAAAGAGGCCGTTCCGAGCACACAGGACGAACGTCGAGAATGTAGCGAAGAATGGCCTGTGCAACGGCTCGGGACAGCGGGTAGAGATGTGTCCGACCCGGCTTAGGACGGCGGACGCGCAGTGTCTCTCGCTCCCAGTCCAGATCGTCCAACCGTAAGCCGCTAACCTCGCTGGCTCGCAGTCCGTAAGCGATAAACAGCGTCAGGATTGCGCGGTCGCGCTTGTCGACTGGACAGTCGTCTTCGGTAGTCTCCAGGAGACGCAGCACATCCTGCCGTCGCAGCCCGGCCGGTACTGGTTCGCCCAGATAGACTCTTGAAGGCCGGATTGCTTGGGCGATGCCCGGCGTGCACCAGCCCCGGTCTTCGGCAAACTGAAAGAAGCCGCGAACACGCTCCGCGTGGGCCTTCATCGTGTGCCGGCTATAGTCTCTCCGTCCGTTCCATGCCGTGATGATCCGGTCGATGTCGGTGATTCTGATCGAATCCAGTGGAATGTGGCTATCGGTCAACCAGTCGAAAAACCGTTCAACCGTCTCACAGCAGCCGCGGATCGTCGCTTCGGACAAACCGCGTTCTCCGCGCATCCATACTTCGTAGACATCGACCTCGTCGGCATAGGGATGGCGCGCCTTCTCGGCTTCCTCCAGCCGGCCGAGAAAGCGCAACCAACGGGTAGTATTGGCGATAAAGCGCCTTCTGGTGTGAGCGGATGCGGGTCGGGGATACATGCGCAATCCCGGGCGTGAGGGTGCCTTGGATGCGGCTTCGACCTGGGATTGGCTGACCCTGACATCATCCTGCAAACCCAAGAGCCGAACGAGGCACAACTGGTCGATCGCAATCTTGCACAAAGTCTGGTGCCTGGCGCCGCGTTCTGCGCAATGCACGAGATAGCGAAGTCGAGCGTCAGCGAGGGGAGCGGCGTGATATTGCTCGATTGCAGACGGCCGCGTGAACAGTTCTTCGAACATGGATGTATCTCCTTGTTGTTGGAGACACGATCATCCGCGCAGGACGGCTTCGCGAGAATATGTTGCGTATCTATCAGTTAAACCCCTTATCACCAATGGGTTAGATGCTCACCGCAACATACCTGCCACCGCCACATAATCGCTGA
>JAJEAZ010000087.1 GCA_022824105.1 Alphaproteobacteria bacterium | reverse complement strand
AAAGACCTTCAAGTTCATGGGCGGGGAGATCGTCGGCGAATTCCTGATGAGCACCGGCTATCTGCCGGGCGCGCACGATCCCGACTGCCCGGTCTATGCCCGCATCGCGGCGCTCGAACCGCCCTGGATGCGCAAGCCGGTTGCGCTGGCGGGCTGTTGAATGCCGGGGCGGACGCGGTAGATTGGCGCCGCTTCCCGGGACCGTCAGTCGAGTTCTCCTGCCATGCGCCGAACCCGCCTTTTCCTGCCGACCTTGAAGGACGTGCCCTCCGAGGCGCAGATCGTCTCGCACCGCCTGATGCTTCGCGCCGGCATGGTCCAGCAGGCCTCGGCGGGCATCTATTCCTGGCTGCCGCTCGGCTTTCGCGTCCTGAAGAAGATCGAGCAGGTCGTCCGCGAGGAGCAGGACCGGGCAGGGGCCCAGGAAGTGCTGATGCCGACGGTGCAGTCGGCGGACCTCTGGCGCCGCTCCGGCCGCTATGACGATTACGGCCCGGAAATGCTGCGCATCCGGGACCGGCACGACCGCGACATGCTCTACGGTCCGACCAACGAGGAGCAGATCACCGAGATCTTCGCGACCCATATCCGCAGCTACCGCGACCTGCCCAAGATGCTCTACCACATCCAGTGGAAGTTCCGGGACGAGGTCCGGCCGCGCTTCGGCGTGATGCGCGGGCGGGAGTTCCTGATGAAGGACAACTACTCCTTCGACCTCGACTTCGAATCGGCCCGCCTCTCCTACGACAAGATGTTCGTCTCCTATCTCCGGACATTCGCGCGGCTCGGCCTGAAGGCCGTGCCGATGGAAGCGGAGTCGGGCCCCATAGGCGGCAATCTCAGCCACGAGTTCCTCATCCTCGCGGACACGGGCGAGAGCAGCGTCTGGTGCGACCGGGACTGCGTGGAGTTCGACATGCTCGCCCGCGATGTCGATTACGAGAGCCCGGACGCCGTCGGAGCCGTGGTCGAGGAGTTCACCCGGCCCTATGCGCGCACCGACGAGAAGCACGATGAGGCCGCCTTCGAGGCCGAGGTGCCGCCCGAACGGCGCTATGTCGGACGCGGCATCGAGGTCGGCCACATCTTCTATTTCGGCGCCAAATATTCGGAGCCGCTGGGCGCCAGGGTGACGACTGCGAACGGCGAGGAGGTCCCCGTGCATATGGGCTCCTACGGCGTCGGCGTTTCGCGGCTGGCGGGCGCGGTGATCGAGGCCAGCCACGACGAGCAGGGCATCGTCTGGCCGGAGTCGGTCGCGCCCTACGGGGTCGGGATCGTCAATCTGCGCCAGGGCGACGCGCGCTGCGACAGCGCCTGCGAAGACCTCTACACCAGGCTTGCCCATCGCGAGCCGCTTTATGACGACCGCCCGGAGCGGGCCGGGGTGAAGTTTGCGGACATGGACCTGATCGGCCTGCCCTGGCAGGTGATCGTCGGCCCGCGCGGCCTCGACAAGGGAAGCGTCGAGCTCAAATGCCGCGCCACCGGCGAGCGCGAGGAGATTTCGCTGGAGTCGGCATTGGCGCGGCTCGCCTGATGTTCTCGCCGTTCGAGCGGACCGTCGCGTTCCGTTATCTGCGCGCAAGGCGGCAGGAAGGGTTCATCTCGCTCACCGCGATCATCTCGCTGATCGGCATTGCGCTCGGCGTCGCGACGCTGATCGTCGTGATGGCGGTGATGAACGGCTTCCGGGCCGAGCTGTTCGACCGCGTGCTGGGCCTGAACGGCCATATCGCGGTGATGGCGATAGACCGGGGCCCGCTCGGCGATTTCGACAAGCTGACCGGACAGGTGCGGTCGGTCGAGGGGGTCACGAGCGCGCACCCGTCTGTGGAAGGGCAGGCGATGATCGTGCGCGACGGCGTGGCGTCGGGAGCGCTGGCGCGCGGCATCAGGCCGGAAGACCTGCGTTCGCTCGCGATCATTTCCGACAATCTGCGCTCCGGCGCGCTGGATGCGTTCGGCGACCCGTCGGGCGTGGTGCTCGGCGACCGGCTGGCCGCCCGTCTCGGGGTCGGGCCCGGCGGGCGCATCTCCATGGTGGCGCCGAAGAGCGCTGCCGGGCCGTTCGGCGCCATGCCCCGGACCAAGGCGTTCCGCGTGCTCGCGACCTTCCATGTCGGGATGTACGAATATGACAACACTTACGTTTACATGCCGCTGGAAACGGCGCAGCGCTTCTTCAGGATCGGCGACGGCATCACCAATATCGAGGTGAAGATCGCCGATCCGGAGAATGTCCGCGATGTCGGCGCGCGTATCATCCTGGCCACCGATCCCGGCGTGCAGGTATTCGACTGGCGCCAGTCCAATGCGAGCTTCGTGAGCGCGCTGGAGGTCGAGCGGAACGTCATGTTCCTCATCCTCACGCTCATCATCATGGTGGCGGCGTTCAACGTCCTCTCCAGCATGATCATGCTGGTGAAGGACAAGGCGCGCGACATCGCCATTCTCAGGGCCATCGGCTCGACGCGCGGCTCGATGATGCGCATCTTCTTCCTCACCGGATCGTCTATCGGCGTGATCGGCACCGCCGTCGGGTTCGGCCTCGGCCTCGCCTGCGCGACGAACATCGAAACCCTGCGCCGATGGATCGAGGGCTTCACCGGGACGGACCTGTTCCAGGCGGAGATCTATTTCCTGTCCAGGCTGCCCGCCAAGGTGGACTCGAACGAGGTGGCGGCCGTGGTCGCGATGAGTCTGCTCCTTTCCATTCTGGCGCCGCTCTATCCCTGCTGGCGGGCCGCGCGGCAGGACCCTGCGGATGCGCTGCGCTATGAGTAAGGCGCTGGAGCTCGATGGCGTACAGCGCACCTTCGTGCAGGGCGACACAAGGCTGCCGGTGCTGCGGCAGATCGACCTTGCCGTTACCGAAGGCGAGACCGTGGCGCTGATCGGCCCGTCCGGTTCCGGCAAGACGACCTTGCTCCAGATCGCCGGTCTGCTGGACCGCCCGGACGCCGGCGAGGTGCGGATTTGCGGCGAAAGCGCCTCCGGCCTCAGCGACAGGAGGCTCAGCGCCATGCGGGCGCGGCATCTCGGCTTCGTCTTCCAGTTCCACCAATTGCTGCCGGAATTCTCCGCCCGCGAGAATCTCGTGATCCCGCAGCTCGTCACCGGCCGGTCGAAACGCGAGGCGCGCAGGCGCGCGGATGCGCTGCTCGCCATGGTCGGCCTGTCGAACCGGGCGGCGCATCGCCCGGCGCGGCTTTCCGGCGGCGAACAGCAGCGCGTGGCGATCGCGCGGGCCACGGCGAACGGGCCCCGCCTGCTGCTGGCCGACGAGCCGACCGGCAATCTGGACGAAGCCAACGGCCGCCTCGTCATCCGCACATTTCTGGAACTGGCGCGCGAAGCCGGCGTCGCCGCCCTGGTCGCCACCCACAATATCGGCCTCGCCCGCCAGCTCGACCGCATAGTCCGGCTGGAAGACGGCGTGCTGCAGGACCACTCAGCCGACTAGCGTGCGGTGCATGACCCGCTCGTGGGCGGGGTCGTAGTCGTGCCGGACCATGTGCAGCGCCTGGGCATTGTCCCAGATCAGCACGTCGCCCGCGCGCCAGCGGTGGCGGTAAACGAACCGGTCCTGCTCGCAATGGGCCACCAGCCGTTCCATCAGGGCTTGCGAGGAGGCGGCGTCCATGCCGTCGAAGCGCTCAATGCGGATCGGGTTGAAGTAGAGCGCCTTCCGCCCGCTGACCGGATGGGGCCGCACGAGCGGGTGGCGGGCGCTCGGCGCTTCGCGCTCCTCCTCCGGCGTCATCGTCGCCATGCGGCGCGGCGCGTAGCGGCTGTTGTAGATGTGGAGGCCGACCAGCGGGTCCACTTCGCGCCGCGTCTCCTCGTCCAGGGCCTCATAGGCGGCGCGCTGGTTGGTAAAGCTCGTGTCGCCGCCTTCGCCGGGCAGGCGGATGGCGCGCAGCACCGTGCCGCGGGGCGGGTCGGGCAGGTGGGAATGGTCCGTGTGCCAGGTGCCGCCGACATTCAGCGGCTTGTTGTCTCCGAGCGAGTCGCGATGCCTGTTCGAAAGCAGCCGGATCAGCGGGAAGCCCTCGACGCGGTATTCCGGGCGCTGCACCGGCTGCGGCACGTTCTCGCCGAACAGGCCGGCAAGCCGCATGAAGCCCGCCTCGTCGATCTCCATCTCGCGGAACACCAGCACCACCCTGTCGGTCCAGGCGTCCTGCAAGCGCTGCCGGGCCGCTTTGTCGGCGCCGTCGCGCCCGATGTCGAACCCGATCACCTCGGCGCCGGTCACCCCCGGCAGCGGGCGTATCTCGAAGGACATGACAGCCTCTCTCCCTCTCCCCGTCAGGCGCCGCGGATAGTCGGCGTGCGCCGCTCCCGCCAGGCGCTGTGGGCCTCTTCCTTGTCTTCGGTCAATTCCAGCGTCATGAACCGGTAAAGGTCAACGAGGGCGGCGTCCTTGAGGTTCGGGATGTCCATGCCGCGGTTGAGCGATTCCTTGGTGAGCCGGACGGCCAGCGGCGGCAGGGACGCGACATGGCCGGCCACTTCCATCGCCTTGCCCATCAACTCTTCATGCGGAACCAGCCACTGTGCGAGGCCGATGCGGTGCGCCTCTTCGCCGTCGAGCGGGAAGCCCATGGCAAGGCGCATGGCGAGGCCCTTGCCGACGAGCCGCGCCAGGCGCACCGAACCGCCATAGGCGGGCAGGATGCCGAGCGCCGTCTGCGGCAGCCGCCATTCCGCCCGCTCGCTCGCCACGACGAGGTCGCAGCAGAAGGTCAGGATGCAGCCGATCCCGATGGCGTAGCCATTGACCGCTGCGACGATCGGCTTCGGGAAGTCCATGAAGACGTCGAACGGAAACCGCTCCCGCTTCGACAGATTCTTGACGAACTCGGCAACCGGCGGCATCGCATGGGTGTTCGGGTCCTTCAGGTTGGCCCCGGCCGAGAATGCGCGTCCCTCCTCGTCTCCGGTCACCACCACGGCGCGTACGCTGTCATCGTCCGCCCAGCGGGGAAAGCACTCGGCAATGCCGTCATAGAAGTCCTGTCCCCAGGCGTTACGGGCTTCCGGACGGCTGAGCGTCGCGACGGCGACATGGCCATGCTGTTCGACGAGAAAGGGCATACGC
>JAJEAZ010000511.1 GCA_022824105.1 Alphaproteobacteria bacterium | reverse complement strand
GTCCAGCTCCAGGTCGGCGCAGAAATCCTCGATGCGGTGGAAGGCGAGATAGGTCCACGGGCTGGAGACGTCGAAGAAGAACTCTAGTTTGCTGCTCATGTCGCGACAGGGCTCCTAACGGGAAACGGCGCCGCCGTCGATGGTGACGACAGTGCCGGAAATATGCTTCGCGCGCTCCGAGGCGAGGAAGACCACGAGGTCGGCGCAGTCCTCCGGCTCGCCCGGCGGCGGGTTGGTCGGCATGCATTCCTCCCACCGCTCTTCGTCGCCGAACCTGTCCAGCGCCTGCGCGCGCATGATGGTGGTCAGGCGCTCGGTCAGGATCGGGCCCGGATTGACGCCGACGATGCGGAAGCCGTCATCGGGGCTCTTGCCGCCGAGCGCGCGGGTGAACGCGATGAGGCCCGCATTGCCGCCGGCGCCCGCGATATAGCCGGCCGACGGGCGCTCGCCGCCCGTGCCCACGACATTGACGATCACGCCCGCCCGCTTCGCCTGGAAGACCGGATAGAGCTCCCGGCACATGTTGATGTAGCCGAACACCTTGAGATCCCAGGCCTCGCGCCAGCGTTCCTCGTCGATCATGTGGATCGGGCCGCCGGGAATGGCGCCTGCATTGTTGACGACGATGTCCAGCCCTTCGCCGGTCTCCGCGACCAGGCGCTTGACGTTGCCGCCGTCCGACAGGTCGAGCGGATGGATCGTGACGGCGACATTGTGCCGGCCTCGGATGATGTCGCGCGCCCGTTCGAGGTCGGCCCCGGTGCGCGCCACCAGATGCAGGTCGCAGCCTTCCTCCGCGAAGAGTTCGGCGCAGGCGAGCCCGATGCCTTTCGAGGCGCCGGTGATGAGCACGGTTTTCCCGGCCAGTCGCAGGTCCATCGCTTGGGGTCCCCTTCCCTTGTCGTGCGATTCGGCGAAGGGAACACCGGATGGGCGCGAACGGCAAGGCCGCATGAGTCGGAAGCCGGCGCATCGCGCTCAGCGCCCGCCGGCGAAGAGTTCCGGCGGGTCGGCGGCGCCGGCCGGCACAAGGTCGGCGGCGCCGAGCCCGATCAGGCGGAACGCGCGGCCGTCGGCCTCCGGCCTGAGAAGCTGCCCGGCCTCTTCCAGCAGGCGGTCCGCGCGCTGCGTGGCGAAGGCGAGCGCATGGCTGCGGGTCAGCGTGCGGAAGTCGGCTGTCTTGAGCTTCAGCACGACGGAACCGGCAGCGAGGCCGGCCGTATCCAAGCGGGCCGCCACGGTGCCGGCCAGCGGCGGCAGGGCGCGGGCGAGGTCGTCATAGCTGCTGCGGTCGTGTTCGAAGGTGGTTTCTGCGGAAACGCTGCGCGTCTCGCTCGTTGGCTGGACCCGCCGGTCGTCTTCCCCGCGCGCGAAGCTGTAGAGCCGCCGCCCGAACACGCCGAACCGCGCCGCCAACTCGTTTTCCGTCCGCCGGCGCAGGTCGGCGATCGTCAGCACGCCCTCCGCCCGAAGCCGGCGCGCCATTGCCGCACCCACGCCCAGAACGATCGCAACCGGTTTTCCCGCCAGGAAATCGGGCGCCTCGCCGGGGCCGATCACCGCAAAGCCGCGCGGTTTGTCGAGGTCCGAAGCGATCTTGGCGAGAAACTTGTTGGCGGCCAGCCCGACCGAGACCGTGATGCCGACCTCGTCCTCGATCCGCCGGACAAGCCGGACGGCGGCGGCGGCCGGGAGCGCGTGTTCGCTGAGGTCGAGAAACGCCTCGTCGATGGAGATCGGCTCGACCAGGGGCGTGGCCTCGCGCATGAGGCTCCGGACCTCGCGTCCTACCCGGCGGTATTTCGCCATGTCCGGCCGCAGCACGACCGCATGCGGGCAGGCTTCGAGGGCCTGGTACATGGCCATGGCGGAGCGCACGCCGAAGCGCCGCGCGACATAGCAGGCGGCGGCGACGACGCCGCGCCGCCCGCCGCCGATCACCACCGGGCGGTCGGCGAGGCTCGGGTCGTCCCGCTTTTCGATGGCGGCGTAGAAGGCGTCGCAGTCGAGATGCGCGATGCCGACGCGACTTATTTCCGGATGTGCGGCGAAGCGGGGCGAATGGCAGGCCGGGCAACGGGCCGGGACAGGGGCGCCCGCGCATCGGCCGCAATTGCGGCAAACGGCAGCGACCTCGCCGGCCTCCATGAAAGCCCGTTCGATAAGTCGGCCCGCGCCCGGCCGGAGAAGCGGCGCCCGCCGCTACTTCATCTTCTGTTCCTTGAAGACGACATGCTTGCGCGCGATGGGGTCGAACTTGCGGATTTCGAGCTTCTCGGTCTTGGTCCGCGGGTTCTTCTTGGTGACATAGTAATAGCCCGTGTCGGCCGTGCTGACGAGCTTCACCATGACGGTTGCCGGCTTGGCCATCGCATGCGCCTCCGCTGCAATAGTGGAACGGCAGGCAACCTAGGGCCCGGCCCGCCGGGTGTCAAACCGCCTTCGCCCGCCGTCCGGCCTATTCGTGCCTGCCGTCGGCAATCATGACCATCGCCGGCAGAAGGAAGAGGACGAACATGCCGGCCAGCACGAGCCCGCCCAGCATGCTGG
>JAJEAZ010000253.1 GCA_022824105.1 Alphaproteobacteria bacterium | reverse complement strand
GTCCACGTCCTTGAGCTCGATCGCGGGAATGGCTCAGCCCCGGTCCCTGCCGCCGCCGCGCTGCTTGCAGATGCGGTCCAGCAGGATGGCGACGATGACGATGGCGAGCCCGGCCTCGAAGCCCTTGGCGATGTTGACCGTGTTGAGCGCGCGCAGCACCGGCACGCCGAGCCCCGGCGCGCCCACCATGGCTGCGATGACGACCATCGAGAGGCTCAGCATGATGCACTGCGTCACGCCCGCCATGATGGTGGGCATGGCGTGCGGCAGCTCCACCTTCCAGAGCAGCTGGCGGCGGGTTGCGCCGAAGGCCTCGCCGGCTTCGACCAGCGGCCGGGGCACGCCGGAAATGCCGAGATGGGTGAGCCGGATCGGGGCCGGGATGGCGAAGATCACGGTCGAGATCAGGCCGGGCACGACGCCGAGCCCGAACATGATCATGGTTGGGATCAGATAGACGAAGGTCGGGATCGTCTGCATCAGGTCGAGCACCGGGCGGATGGCGTTGTAGAGCCAGGGCCGGTGCGCGGCCGCAATGCCGACGGGCACGCCGACGGCAATGCAGATCGCGGTCGAGAACAGGATGAGCGTCAGCGTCTGGACCGTCGTCTCCCAGTAGCCGAGATTGACGACCAGCAGCAGTGTCAGCACCACGGCGGCGACCAGCTTCCAGGACCGGTGCAGCCAGAAGGCGAGCGCGGCAATGGCCGCCACGAGGAGGAGCGGCGGGAGCGCCAGCGCAAGGTCGGTCAGCCCCTCGATCAGGAACTTCAGCACCTCGGACAGGTAGTCGAAGAACCAGGCCGCATGGTCGAGCAGCAGGTCCACGAAGGACGCGATCCACTTGCCGAGCGGGATCTTATGGTCCGTCAGCCAGTCCAAGCTCTACCCCGCAGCGTTTCCGGCCGCTCCGGCCGGCGAGGCGATCAAAGCCCGAGATGCGCCTTGACGGCCGCCATGCCGTCGCCGCCGTCCATGGTCGTCACGCCGTCGAGCCAGCCGTCCAGCACGCCGGGATTGGCCTTGAGCCATGCCGTCGCCGCCTTGTCCGGCTCCTCCTTCTCGTCGAGGATCGCCGTCATGATCTCGTTTTCCATGGCCAGCGTGAACTTCAGGTTGGCCAGCAGCCTGCCGACATTGGGGCACTCGGCGGCATAGCCGCGCCGGACATTGGTGAACACCTCCGCGCGCACCGGGGGGTGCTAACTATCTGACATAGCGTTGTTTTTTCTCCCGAAAATCTGCAACTGGGGAACAGGTCGCTTCCCTGGCTGCAATCGGAGCCGGGAGACATCTTATGCCGGGAACCACCCTTACCGAGGCGCGCGTGAAGGCGCTCAAACCCCGCAGGTCCGTCCGCGAGGTCCGCGACGGCAAGCTCAGGGGCTTCGGCGTCCGCGTTTCGCCCTCGGGCCGCAAGCAGTTCTTCATCCACTGTCAGCATCGCGGCGAACGCATCTGGAAGATCGTCGGCGACGCCGGGTCCATGCGCGTCGCCGAGGCGCGGTCCCTTGCCGGCGACATGCTCACCGCCATCAGGCGCGGCGAGGAGGCGCCCCATGCGCCCGGAGAGACCCTCTTCGAAGCTGTCGCCGAAACGGCATTCCGGCGTCACGAGCGGGTCTGGAAGCCCGGAACGCTCCGCGTGAACCGCAGCTATCTTTGCAGCCGGATCATGCCGCATTTCGCCGGTCGTCCGGTTGCCGACATCGACCGGCAGGAGGTGAGGAACTGGTTCGCCCGCCTGCGCGCGACGCCGGTGGCAGCGGACAGGTCCATGCCGATCCTGTCCGTCATCATGAAGGAAGCGGAGGCCATGGGGCTGCGCCCGGAAGGCTCCAATCCCTGCCGGGGCATCCGGCGCTACCGCCGCAAGGGCCGCGAGCGGTACCTCTCTGACGACGAGGTCCGCCGCCTGTCCGCAAGGCTGACGGCGTATGAAGCGCGGTGGCCGCAGCATGTTGCCATCATCCGCCTGCTGTTGCTCACCGGCTGCCGCAAGGGCGAACTCCTCACCCTGCAATGGCGGGACTACCGGGAAGGCCGCCTGTTCCTCCGCGATTCCAAAACGGGACCCAGGACCGTGTGGCTTTCGGAACCGGCCCGGGCCGTTCTCGATGGCCTTGAGCGGAAAGGCCACTGGGTGTTCCCGGCGCCGGAGAGCAGCCGGCCTCGGAGCGCGAACTGGCTGAACCACTTCTGGCAAAGGGTCTGCACCGAGGCCGAACTGGAGGACGTGCATCTTCACGATCTGCGCCATACCGTAGCCAGCGTGGCGCTCCGGCAGGGCGAGACCGTGCTCGCCATCGGCCGGCTGCTCGGCCACCGCAATCCGGAAACCACGCTGAAATACATCCACCTTGCGGACTCGATGATGCAGGACGCGGCCGAAAAGGTCGGTGCCGCGCTGGAGGGCAAATGATGGCGGGCAGGGAACGGATGAAACTCACCGACGCCGCCGTCGGCCGGCTTCGCCCCCGCGAGCGGGAATACACGGTCTGGGATACACGCGCGGCCGGCCTCGGGGTCCGGGTGCGGCCTGCCGGCGGACGCAGCTATGTGCTGCTTCAGGACAGGGGCGGGCGCACGAAGCGCGTCTCGCTCGGCCCGGTCGGGGTGAAGAGCCTGGAAGAGGTCCGCAGGGAATGCCATGCCCTCAGGGCGAACCCGGAGCCCGAAGCAGAAACCGCGCGGGCGCAACCGGTCCCGCTGTTCCGGGATTTCGTCGCCGGCCCATGGAAGGAAGCTCATTTCGACGGCTACAAGCCCTCGACGCAGAGGACCGACCGCTACCGGCTGTCGAGCCAGCTTCTGCCGGCGTTCGGAGCGAAGCCGCTCGACCGCATCGGGGAGGCCGTCATCCGGCGCTGGTTCGAGCGATACAGCCGCACGGCTCCCGGCAATGCCAATCGCATCCTCGCCCGGCTTCGGCAGATTCTCAATTTCGCCGTCGCCTGCGGCCATATCGAAAACAATCCCGCACAGCGCATCGTTCCTAACCGCCGCCCGGCGCTGACGCGGTTCCTGTCCCGCGAGGAGATCGCCCGGCTGCACAATGTCCTGGACGCGCAGTCCTGCCCGGGTAGCCGGCAGCAGGCGGACATCATCCGCCTTCTGCTTCTCACCGGATGCCGCAAGGGCGAGATCGTTGGCTTGCGATGGTCCGAGGTCCGCGACGGCATGTTGGCGCTTGCCGACAGCAAGACGGGGCCGAGGATGGTCCCGCTCGGCACCGGCGCCCGCGCCATTCTCGAACGGCAGCCTCGGGGAGAAAGTCCGTTCGTGTTTCCGTCGCCGCGCAACCCCGTCCGTCCGCGCTGTTCCGAACTCAGCCTGTGGTATCGGGTCCGACGGGAAGCCCGCATCGAGGACGTCCGCCTTCACGACCTCCGGCAT
>JAJEAZ010000485.1 GCA_022824105.1 Alphaproteobacteria bacterium | reverse complement strand
GTCATGGTGGCGGACGACGGCACGGTCACCTCGACCGGCGGCACGGTCACCGCGATGAACTCCGCAGGCTACCAAATTGAGCTCGACAATGCGGATGCGCTCGCTAAGGACGCTGCCTTGCGCACCAAGGTCAACGCTTTGCAGCCGATTGCCGGCGACGCGGATGCGGTCGGCTCGGCCCTGATGATGGCGAAGAAATATGCAGCCCTGATCGGGACGGAGAAGTCCGACGGCGATTCACTGGTGGCGAAGAACAACGCCGCGATGGTGCTGAAGGCCAAGTCGGATCTGATGGCCGCCATCGAAGCAGCCAAGATGGCCAGGACGGCGGCCACGACCGCCAAGGAGAAACTTGACGCTGGCGAGACGAATGTCATCGACACGCTTGATGTGTAGGTGACGGTCAGGAAGTGCATTTATTTGCTGAAGTCGGCAGGTGATCACGTCACCGCCGTATCCAGCGGTCTGGTGTTGGAGGCCTTCTTCGGCGGAGCTGTGGGTAACCAGCCCGCCGCAGCGACCGTCGAGGAGTCTGGCGGCGGCGGGCTGGTTATCCATAGCGGGCGGGCGGCACGCCTTTGACGGTCACTCGACCCTGACAGCGGGATCGTCGGGAGTAGACTCGGCCCGGTGAGAACGATGCGGCGCCGGCCCCGTTTGCTAGGTGGCAACGACCGGCGCCGCATCCCCCGAGCCATGCGGGGCATGGCCCGTATGCGCAGTATCGTGCGGGTTTTTGCGGGGGTCCAGCCCGTTCTCATCGGTCGCGATGAGGAACGCCGCCCGCCTGTTCAACTGCGCCTCGTGCGGTCGCCAGGTGGTTCTTTGCCGGCGTTGCGACCACGGCAACATCTACTGTTCGCGGAACTGCAGCGGCCGGGCCCGGCGTCGGTCGGTGCGCCTTGCGGGGCAGCGCTACCAGAACAGCCGGCGGGGCCGTCACAAGCATGCCGAACGGCAGCGGCGCTACCGCGAACGCCGTTGCGTCCGGGCGCCTGAGGAGGGGCGCCGTGCGCAGAAAGTGACGCATCACCCTTTGACCCGTTCGCCGCTGCGTCCTGTCTTGGCGCGCACGCCGGCGAGGCGATCCGGAACCCGGCCCTTCGGGTCCGGCCGTCCCGCCAGGGTGTTCCGCTGCGAGCGCTGCGGACGGTTCTGCGCCCGGGCGGTCTATCCGGGCCTGCGCCCGGCGCGAAGGGAGTGAGATGGCCATCGACAAGCAGACCCGGGCGGAGATCCTGCGCCTGTTCTTTGCCGAGAAGTGGAAGATCGGCACGATCGCGCGCCAGCTCGGCGTCCATCACAACACGGTCGACCGTATCGTCGCCCATGCCGGGGTGCCGCTGCAGCTGAGAGGACGCAAGCCCTCGAAGCTCGACCCCTTCCTGCCCTTCATCCGCGAGACCCTGGCGGCCTGGCCCAAGCTGCCCTCCAGCCGGCTCTACCAGATGGCGGTCGAGCGCGGCTACCGGGGCAGCCAGAGCCACTTCCGCAACCTGATCGCGCCCGAGCGCCCGCGCCCGGTGACCGAGGCCTATCTGCGCCTCAAGACCCTGCCCGGCGAGCAGGCCCAGGTCGACTGGGCCCACTTCGGCAAGGTGAGGATCGGGCGCGCGGAGCGCCCGCTGATGGGCTTCGTGATGGTGCTGAGCTACTCGCGCCGCCCCTTCCTGCGCTTCTACCTCAATGCCGGGATGGACAACTTCCTGCGCGGCCATGTCGAGGCCTTCGAGGTCTGGCAGGGCGTGCCCCGCGAGCTCTGGTACGACAATCTGAAGAGCGTCGTGCTGGCGCGCCATGGCGACGCCATCCAGTTCAATCCCCGGTTCCTGGACTTCGCCGGGCGTTACCGGTTCCTGCCCAAGCCCGTCGCGGTCGCGCGCGGCAACGAGAAGGGGCGCGTCGAGCGGGCCATACGCTATGTCCGCGACAGCTTCTTCGCCGCCCGCGCCTGGCGCGACCTCGACGACCTGAACGCCCAGGCCCGCGCCTGGTGCGAGGGCGTCGCCGCCGACCGCCCCTGGGCCGACGACCGGTCCCTCACCGTGCGCGAGGCCTTCGAGCGCGAGCGCGGCTCTCTCCTCGCGCTGCCCGACGACAGCTTCCCCGTCGACGAGAGGGTCGAGGTCAGGATCGGCAAGACCCCCTACGCCCGCTTCGATCTCAACGACTATAGCGTCCCGCATACCCATGTCCGGCGCATCCTCACCGTGGTCGCGACGCTGGAGGAGGTGCGCATCCTGGACGGCGTGGACACCGTCGCCAGCCATCCGCGCAGCTTCGACAAGGCAGCGCGCATCGAGACCCCCGAGCACATCGAGGGGCTGGTCAGGCGCAAGCGTCAGGCCCGCCGCCTTCGCGGTCAGAGCCGGCTGCTCCAGGCCGCGCCCAACAGCGAACGCCTGCTCGCCGAGACCGCCAGGCGTGGCGGCTACATCGGCGCCGCTGTCGCCGCCCTGCTGCGCCTGCTCGACCAGTTCGGCGCCGCCGAGCTCGAGGCCGCCATCGACGAGGCCCTCGAACGCGGCGTCCCCCATCCCAACGCCGTGCGCCTCAGCCTCACACGGCGGCGCGAGCAGCAGGACAAGCCACCGCCGATCCCGGTCGAGCTGCCCAGGGACCCGCGCGTGCGCGACATCGCGGTCCGCGATCACGACCTCGGCGGATACGACGGACTGGCCGGCTACCATGAAGAGGACAGCGAAGAATGACCGACACCCTCATGAACCGCGCCCGCGCGCTCGGCCTGCACGGCCTCCTCACCCACTGGGGCGAGGTCGCGGAGCGCGACTGGCTCGCGCCCCTGATCGCATGGGAAGAGGAAGAGAAGCGCGCCCGCAGCCTCAAACGCCGCCTCGCCGACGCCCGCCTCGGACAGTTCAAGCCGCTCGCCGACTTCGACTGGGACTGGCCAAGGCGTTGCGACCGCATGGCCGTCGAGGACCTCATGACCCTCGACTTCCTGAACGAAGCCGCAAACCTCGTGCTGGTCGGCCCCAACGGCGTCGGAAAGTCCACCATCGCCGCCAACATCGCACACCGCGCCGTCCTCGAAGGCCACACCGTGCGCTTCGCAACCGCCGCCAGCCTGCTCGGCGAACTCGCCGCCATCGACTCCGACACCCTGCTCCAGCGCAGGCTGCGCTTCTACGCCCGACAGCACCTGCTGGTCATCGACGAAGTCGGATATCTCTCCTACTCCAACCGCCACGCCGACCTGCTGTTCAATATCGTCTCAAGCCGCAGCCAGCAGAACTCCACCATCATCACCACAAACCGCCCCTTCGCCGAGTGGAGCGAGGCCTTCCCCAACGCCGCCTGCCTCGTGGCGCTGGTCGACCGGCTCGTCCACAACGCCGAGGTCCTCGCCATCGACGGCGACTCATACCGCCGCAAGGAGGCCGAGGAACGCCAGAAGCTGCGCAGCGCCGAACGCCGCCGCCGGCGAAGCGCCGCAAAAGCCGGCGCAGCCCCGTCGGCATAGCCCGTGCATCCGTTCCGCCCCCGCGAGCGGCGGGTGCGGGCCGAGAGCCTGCGGGGCTATCCCCTCGAAGCCGTCGCCCAGGCTCTCGGCTACCGCCGCGATCCCGACGATGCCGCGCGCTGGAGACGGCCCGGATCGGCCCTCTCCATCAACCGCTTCATGTTCTACGACCATCTGTGCGCAGAGGGGGGAGCCGGCGCCATCCAGCTCGCAGGCCATGCGCTCGGATGCACCCCGCAGGCCGCCATCGACTTCCTCGCCGAACTCTCCGACCTCTCACTGACCCCGGGCGGCTGCCGTCAGGCGGCAGTGCCGGCCCCGGACCCCCGCTGGCCCGCTCTCCGGCGATACCTCGTCGAGCGGCGCGGCCTCGGCGACGCCCTCGTCACCCTGTGCCGGGACCTCGGCCTGGTCCATGCCGACCGTCACGGCAACCCCGTGTTCATCCGCCGAAACGCCGCCGGCCAGGCGACCGGCATCGAAACCGTCACCGCCGCCACGGCCCGGGAACCGGCCGCCGCCGGCGGCTTCTGGATGTCCTGGGAGCCCGACTGGCCAGCCTCCGTCATCCTTGCCGGCAATGCCCTCGACGTCCTCTCGATCCTCTCCCTCCACCTCGGCCCGGCAATACACGGCGGATGCGCCGTCGTCTCCACCGGCGCTGTCACCACCACAATCCCCAAATGGATCGAAGCCTGGAACCCTCGGCGCATCTTCTGTGCCTGCGACGCCACCCGAAACGGCGATCACGCCGCGCTGCGCCTGATCGAAAAGGACACCAGAACCGTCCGGCTGCGCCCGGCTCTCGATGGACAGGACTGGAACGGCATGCTCATGCGCGAACGCGCTGGCGAAACCCTCGAAACCGATGACCGACAGATCCGATGAACGGCACCACTACATCAGGACCGGCTGCTCCCAATCCGAACACCCCAGACGTCGGACTTCAGCAAATAAGTGCACTTCCTCACCGTCGCTAACACTACCGCGCGGACACGCGCTGGAGCATGGCGGCAGCGGGCATGCGGGGCGAAATGATGGCTCCGCCTGCCGAGGGCTCCGGCGGCCCGTCTCTGGCGTTGGTTTCGGACGCCTTGTGGGTGCGGACCACGTCGGAGAAGACGCGCGATCTTGCGGCGTCGGAGTCCGATGTGAGCCGGCTGCGCCTCGGCCTCGAGGGCAGCTGGGGCGTGGCGCTTGCGGGCGGGGCGAGCCTGACGCCGAAGCTGGAGCTCGGCGCGCGCCATGACGGGGGCGATGCGGAGACGGGCAGGGGCGTGGAGCTGGGCGGTGGCCTCTCATGGGTCGATCCGGGCCTCGGTCTGACGCTCGACCTTTCGGGCCGCACGCTTGTGGCGCATGACGACAGCGCGCTTGAGGACCGTGGCGTCTCTGCGTCGCTCGTGTTCGCGCCGGACGCGTCCGGCGGGCGCGGTCCGTCCTTCAGCCTCGGCCAGGACTGGGGCGGGCAGGCGCAGGGCGGCCTGGATGCGCTGTTTGCGCCAGCCCCGCTGGAGGAGCGCGAGGACGGCGGCAAGCTGGAGAGCCGCTGGACGGCGGAGGCGGCCTGGGGCTTCCCGGCGCTGGGCGGTCGCTTCACCGGCAGCCCGCATATGGGGCTCGGGCTCACGACGGGCGCGCGCGACTACACGCTCGGCTGGCGGCTCGCGCCGGAAACGGGCGCGGGCGCGCTCTCCCTCGGCGTCACGGCGACAAGGCGGGAGAGCGACGCCGCGCCGGCGGAGCACAGGCTCGGCATCGAAGCCGCCGCAAGGTGGTAGACGTCAGGCGGACTCCGGCGTGGATACGTGCGGGCAATCGCGCATGGCGCCGCTCATCGCCGCCGCGATTTTCGCTCCGACGCGCTCTGCGGCGGCCTCGACCTCATGGTCTCCGACATGGGCGTATCTGAGGGTCATCGTGGGCTGCGCATGTCCGAGCATGCGAGCGACGGTCGGCAGCGGCACGCCATTGGCCACGGCCTGGCTCGCTACCGTATGGCGCAGGTCGTGAAGGCGCACATCCTCGAGACCGGCTTCCCGGCGCGCTCGTGGCCAGAGACCAAGATTGTAAGAAAGCGGTCCCGCCGGATTTCGGGGAGAGGTGCGGAATATCACGAATGTAGCCACTGAGTTTCACGCAAAGTAGCCACCGAATATCACTCAAAGTAGCCACCCAGTGTCACCAAAGTAGCCACCCTCGGGGCGGTGATTTTGGAACGACTCAGGGTGCCGTCCTACGCCT
>JAJEAZ010000179.1 GCA_022824105.1 Alphaproteobacteria bacterium | reverse complement strand
GGACCCGATGGCGGTGGTCGATTCGCGCCTGCGCGTGCGCGGGCTGGAAGGGCTGCGGGTCATCGACGCCTCGGTCATGCCCGCCGTCACCACCGCCAACACCAACGCCCCCACCATCATGATCGCCGAAAAGGGCGCGGGGATGATCCTGGAGGATAACCGGTAGGGCGGGCCGGGCCCTGCGGGCCTACCGGGAAGCCCTGTCGGTTGCAAAAACCAGAGCCAGGGCGGCCAGGACCGGAACGGCGGCGGAGCCGAGGAAGACGGCGGCGAAAGCGTAGAGGAATGTGCCGCCGACGGTGTTGAAGGCGAGCATCAGGCCGGTTGCGCCGAGCACCACGCCGAGCGTGCGCGTCATCATGACGAGGCTGCCGGCCACGCCCCGGTCGGCCAGCGGCAGGCTCCCGCTCGCGACCTCCAGATAGGCGACCTGGAAGATGCCGAGGCCCGCGCCGTGGAGCAGCAGCGCGCCCGCGACGAAGGCCATGCCGGGCGCCGCGCCCCAGAGGCCGATGCCGGCAAGCCCGCCGGCGACCGCAAGCGCGCCCGCCGCCGCGATCAGCCTGCCGTCGCGGCGCTGCGCCCAGCGGCCGGCGAAGGGCGAGGCGAGCGCCATGCCGAGCGGCGAGAGGGCGAGCAGCGCGCCCGCGGTCAGCACGTCCAGCCCCGCCACCCGGTCGAGCCAGAAGGGCACCAGCAGCATGACCGCGAAGCCGACGAGATTGACCGCGATATTGCTCGCCGCCGGGATGGAGAAGCCCGGCCGGCGGAACGGGGCCAGGCGGATGATGGGCGAGGGGTGGCTGCGGAGCGCGAACCAGGCGCCGGCCGCGAGCGCCGCCAGCAGCAGCACGACGCCAAACCAGCCGCCGCTCGCCGCCCGGTTGATGCCGAGCAGCAGGCAGCCGATGGCGAGCACCAGCAGCACGCCGCCGACCGCGTCGAAACGGGAAGCGGCTCCTCCCGGCGCGGCAGCGGGCGGCGCGCGGAACAGCAGCAGGGCGGCGAGCGCGATCGGCGCGCGGAACCAGAACACGCCGGCCCAGCCCATCGCATCCACGAGCACGCCGCCGAGCGAGGGGCCGACGGCGCCGCCCAGCGCAAACAGCAGCGTGTAGGCGCCGAGCACCCGCGCGCGCGACGACTCCGGGAAGTAAGCCGTCGCCAGCGCCGGGCCGACGGCCAGCACCATCGCCGTGCCGACGCCCTGGGCGACGCGGGCGGCGAGCAGGATCTCGAAGGCGGGGGCCAGCGCGCAGGCGACGAAGGCGGCGACGCTCCAGGCAAGCCCGATGCGGAACAGCCGCGCATGGCCGAACAGGTCGCCGAGCCGCCCGCAGACCAGCATCAGGCTCGCATAGGTCAGCACGTAGCAGATCACGACCCACTGGATGTCGCCGAGCTCGATGCCGAGGCTGCGGACGATGTCCGGGAAGGCGATGTTGACGGCCGTGTCGAGCGAGCCGATGGCCGTGCCCAGCCCCACGACGACGACGCCCGCCGCCGCCCGCCTGCCCGGAGCGCTCGTCATCGCGCGGCGTTTCCCTCCGGACCCCGTCTAGCGGAACTTCGGCATGATCTCTTCGGCGAACTGGCTGAAATTGCGCCGGTCCACGGCCTTGGGCGGCAGCAGCACGATCTCCCGGCAGCCGGCGGCTTCCATCGCCCGGATGCGCTCGACGATCAGGTCCGGCTCGCCGACCAGCCCGCCGGTCGCCTGCACCGTGGCCGGCGTGACGAAGCGGTGCTCCGCCTCCGGCAGGTAGGAGCAGTGGCCCTGATGGACGCGGAGATGCATCCGGTCGTCGGGGATGCCGAGGTCCCCGAGGAAGCGGTTGTAGAGCTCCCAGTCGTCGCGGGCATAGTCGGGAATGAAATTGTCGTGGCCGACGATGCGCGCATGCTCCCACCAGTAATGCAGCGTGGCGCCCACCTGCGCGCCGACCTCTTCGACGATATGCGGGTCGCTCACCTTCTCGCCCGGCTTCATGGCGCAGTAGAAGGTGAGCGTCGAGGCGTGGAAGTCTTCCGGCAAGGTGCGGCCCGCCTTCTCGGCCCCGGCTTTCACCCGGTCCAGGTTGCGCGCCATCACGCCGAGCGGCTCCGCGCCCGCGCAGATGCGCCCGTCGCCGAGCTCGCCCGCGATCTCCAGCGCCCTCGGCCCGTTGGCCGCGACATGGATCGGCACCGGCGGCTCGAAGCCGATGAAGCCCATCTCCCGGTTCTGGAAGCGGATCGGGCGCGTCACGCCGTCATGGGTGAACGCGACCTCTTCGCCGTGGAGGAGCCCACGCACGACGCGGAGATAGTTCCGGAAGGCGGCAGGCTTCATCGGCCTGTGGCCCATGATGCGCATGGCGGTGTGGCCGGTGCCGATGCCGAGAAAGGCGCGGCCGGGGGCAAGCCGGTTGATGGAAGCGATGGAATGCGCCGTCACCGGGGCGAGCCGGGTGCCAGGAATGGCCACGCCGGTGCCGAGGCGGATGCGCGAGGTGTTGGCTGCCGCCAGCGCCAGCACGGCGTAGCAGTCCGACCAGATCATCTGGCTGTCCGGCGCCCAGCCGGAATCGTAGCCGAGCTCCTCGGCGAGCTTCAGCGTCCGCCACTCGTCGATCTTGGTGTTGACCATCGCGCCGAACTGCATGGGGGCTTTCCTTCCATCGCAAGCCCCGGACTATAGCGCGCCGTTGCCGGTCGGCATTCCGGTTTGTCCGGGGCCTCTGTATCCTTGCGCGGCGAACGGCTCCGACGGTAGAGGGATCGACCCATGAAGATAGCCGAGCCTGCGTTCACACTGGGCGTCGAGGAGGAATATCTCCTGGTCGATACCGAGACGGGCGACCTGGCCTCCAACCCGCCGGAAAGCCTGATGGACGAATGCGTGAGCGCGCTCGGCGAGCAGGTCACCAACGAGTTCCTCCGGGCCCAGGTCGAGATCGGCACGAAGGTCTGCGCCGATATCGGCGAGGTCCGGGCCGAGCTGCGCCGCCTGCGGGGCGGCGTCGCCGCGGCCTGCGGCAATCACGGCCTCGCCCCGGTCGCGGCCTCCACGCACCCGTTCGGCGACTGGCGCCAGCAGGACTATGTCCACAAGGAGCGCTATGAAGGCCTCGCCCACGACATGCAGGCCGTCGCTTACCGCATGCTCATCTGCGGCATGCACGTCCATGTCGGCATCGAGGACGAGGAGCTGCGCATCGACCTGATGAACCAGGCGCGCTACTTCCTGCCCCACCTGCTCTGCCTCACCACCTCGTCGCCCTTCTGGCAGGGGCAGGACACGGGCCTGTCTTCCTACCGGCTCACGGTCTTCGACGCCATGCCGCGCACCGGCCTGCCCGAGCCGCTCGCCAGCTGGTCGGAATATCAGCGCCTGGTCGAGCACATGACGAGCTCCGGCCTGCTGGAGGACGGCTCCAAGATCTGGTGGGATCTCCGGCCGAGCTCCCGTTTTCCGACGCTCGAAATGCGGATCTGCGACGTCTGCCCCGACATGGAGGACGCGCTCACCGCGGCGGCGCTGTTCCAGTGCATCCTGCGCATGCTCTACCGCCTGCGGCTCGGCAATCAGCGCTGGCGCGACTATCCCAACATGCTGATCCAGGAGAACCGCTGGCTGGCGCAGCGCTACGGCAGCCGGAGCAATCTGGTGGACTTCGGCAAGCGGACCCTGGTTCCCTTCGCCGACCTCACCGAGGAGCTTCTGGAACTCCTGAAGGAAGACGCCGAGGCGCTGGGCTGCACGGCCGAAATGGAGCGCGCCCGGCAGATCGCGGACACGGGCACCTCGGCCGAACGGCAGCGGGCGCAATATGAAGCCGCAGGCGGAGAAGCCAATAGTGACGAAGCGCTGCGGGCGGTCGTCCGCGAACTGGCGGCGGAGACCGTCAGCAGCGCCGGTTAGTCGGGACTCTCCCGGACCGGGCTCACGTCCCGACGTCGGACAGGTCCAGCATGGCGTCCTGTTTACGCAGCGCCTGCCGGACGGCGGCGGCGCCGAAGCGGCCGTCGGCTTCGAGCGCTGCGGCGATGCCGGCCGCCTGGCCGGTCGCGAATGCGGTGCCCATGACCCTGATGGCGGCGCCGGCCTTCCGGTCCCCGTCGGCGAGGCGCCCGGCGCAGAACAGGTTCGCCG
>JAJEAZ010000316.1 GCA_022824105.1 Alphaproteobacteria bacterium | reverse complement strand
GCAAATCAGCCGCATCGAAATCACCCCGCAAGGCGATCGCCGCTCCCATCACCAGCCTCCAATTCAAGCCCACGACCTTGAATCAGAAATCCGACCGGAACGGAATCCCCCTCATGAGTCAGAAACCGACGCCGCTGGTATCATGACATTTCCACAGGGGTCCCCGCCGGCCCGCCAACGGCCCGCTCCACGCCTCCTTTCGGCAAGCTCAGGGCAGGCTCTTTCGTCACCCCGGACCCCGATCCGGGGTCCATGTCGTCATCCCGGACCCGATCCGGGACCCTGACCCGCGCCGCCGGGGAGGAACGGGATCGACCGCCGAAGCGGCCGGCAAAGCCGAGGCGGGTCCGGGGCGGTCGTTCCGGGGGCCGCGCGCTAGCTCCGCAGCACCGCGCCTGTGGCCTTCCCGACGGCGGCGACGATGCGGGCGGAGGCGGCTTCGAGGTCGGCGTCGGTCAGCGTGGCGTCCTGCGGCTGGAGGGTGACGGCGACAGCGAGCGACTTGCGGCCCGGCTCGACGCCCTGGCCGCGATAGACGTCGAACACCGCGGCGTCGGCGACCAGCATCCTGTCGGCGCCGCGCACGGCGCGCAGCACGCTGTCGGCGTCCACCTCCTCGGCGACGACGAAGGCGAAATCGCGCTCCACCGGCTGCAAGGCGGAGCGGGCGAGCGCGGGCCGCAGCTTGCCGCTCGCCTTCGCCCTCGGCGCCGGAACGGCGTCCGGGAAGGCCTCGAAGGCGACCATCGGGCCGGACGCGCCCAGGGCCTGCAGTACGCGGGGGTGCAGTTCGCCGAACCAGGCCAGCGCGACCGCGCCGAGCCGGAGCGCCCCGGAGCGGCCGGGATGGAACCAGGCCGGGGCATCGGCGCTCGCGCGCAGCTTGTCCACGGGCGCCGCCAGCGCCTTCAGCGCGGCGAGCGCGTCCGCCTTGGCGTCGAGCGCATCGACGGGGCGCGCCCGCTCGCTCCAGTGGCGGGCGGTCTCGCCCCAACGGACGCCGCTTGCGGCCTGCAGCTGCCCGTCCGGCTCGATCGCCGCGGCGCCCGGACGGAACACGGGGCCGACCTCGAACAGCGCGCCCGCGGTGCGCCCGCCGTCGGCATTGCGCCGCGCCGCGTCGATCAGGTTCGGCAGGATGGAGGGGCGCATGCAGTCGAGGTCGCTGCTGATCGGGTTGTCGAGCCGGAGCGCCGCCTCGCCGCCGCCGAACAGCGCCGCCCGGTCCGCCGGCATGAAGGAGAAGGTGACGGCCTCGGCCATGCCGGCCGCCGCGAGCGCCCGGCGCAGCTTCGCCGCGCGCGAGGCCGCGCGCGTGAGCGCCGGGGCCGGCAGCACGGTCGGGGCGGGGAAGTCGGCCACCGGAATGTGCTCGAAGCCGTGGACCCGGAGCACCTCCTCCACGAGGTCGGCCTCGCCCAGAATGTCCGGCCGCCAGGGCGGCGGGGCCACGGAAAGTTCGCCGCCTTCGTCCCCGTCCCCGACCTCGAAGCCGAGCGTCCGGAGGATTTCGACAGAGCGCGGCGCCGGCACCGCAACGCCGCCCAGGCTCTCGACCCGCTCCGGGCGGAAGCGGTAGCGCCGCCGCCAGTCCGGCTCTTCGCCCGCCACGACCGGCAGGCTGGCTTCGCCGCCGCAGAAGTCGAGGATCATCCGCGTGGCGGCCTCCATGCCGGCGACGGCCGAGGTCGGATCGACGCCGCGTTCGAAGCGGTAGCGCGCATCGCTCTGCACGCCGATCCTGCGGCCCGTGGCGGCGGTGCGCAGCGGGTCGAACAGCGCGCTCTCCAGGAAGACATTGACGGTGTCCTCCGTGCAGCCCGTGGCCTCGCCGCCCATGATGCCGCCAAAGGCGTTGCCCTTCGCCTCGTCGCAAATAAGCGTCATATCCGCGTCGGCCGCGTAGCGCCGGCCGTCCAGCGCGTCGATCTCCTCGCCGTCCCGGCCCATGCGCACCACCACGTCGCCCTCGAGCTTGTCTGCATCGAAGACATGCAGCGGGCGGCCCATGTCCAGGGTGAAATAGTTGGTGATATCGACCAGCGCGGAGATCGGGCGCAGGCCCACGGCGCGCAGGCGGTCCTGGACCCATTTCGGCGACGGGCCGTTGCTCACGCCCCGGATATAGCGCCCGGCGAAGAGCGGGCAGGCCTCCGGCCGGTCGCCGAGTTCGAGGCGCACCGCGACCGGGCTCTCGAAGGCGCCGGGAACGCTCCCGCCCCAGCCGGGCACGCCCTTGAGCGCGCCGAGGCCCCTTGCGGCGAGGTCGCGGGCGATGCCGCGAATGCCGGCGCAGTCGCTGCGGTTGGGCGTGAGGCCGATCTCGATCACCGGGTCGTCGAGCCCCGCAACTCGCGCATAGGGCGCCCCAAGCGGCGTGTCCGCCGACAGTTCGACGATGCCCTCATGCTCGTCCGAGACGCCGAGCTCGCGCTCGGAAAGCAGCATGCCATTGCTCTCGACGCCGCGAATGGTCGTCTTCTTCAGCCGGAGCTCCGTGCCCGGTATCCAGCTTCCGGAAGGCGCGAACACGCCCATCATGCCGGTGTGCGCATTCGGCGCGCCGCAGACGACCTGCACCTCTTCCATGCCCGTATCCACCAGGCAGACGCGGAGGCGGTCCGCCTCAGGGTGCGGCTCGGCGGAGAGCACGCGGGCCGCGACGAAAGCGGCCAGGTCCCGCGCCCGGTCCTCGACGCCGTCCACCTCGAGGCCCAGCATGGTCAGCGCTTCGCAGACCTCGTCGAGCGTGGCCTCCGTGTCGAGATGGTCCTTCAGCCAGGAGAAGGTGAACTTCACTCCGCCGCCTCCGCGATCAGGCCGGGAATGTCCAGCGGCCGGAAGCCGTAATGCCGGAGCCAGCGCAGGTCCGAATCATACATCGTGCGCAGGTCCGGGATGCCGTATTTCAGCATGGCGATCCGCTCGATGCCCATGCCGAAGGCGAAGCCCTGCCATTCTTCCGGGTCGAGGCCGCAATTGGCGATCACCTTCGGATGCACCATGCCGGAGCCGAGGATCTCCAGCCAGTCGCCGCCGGCCCCGATGCGCAGCTGCCCGCCCTCGCGCGTGCAGCCGATATCGACCTCCGCCGACGGCTCCGTGAACGGGAAATGGCTCGGGCGGAAGCGCACCGGCAGGTCGGCTACGCCGAAAAAGGCCCGGCAGAAGGCGATCAGGCAGCCCTTGAGGTGGCCCATGTGGATCGACCTGTCGATGGCCAGACCCTCGACCTGGTGGAACATGGGCGAGTGGGTGGCGTCATGGTCGGAGCGGTAGGTGCGCCCCGGAACGATGACCCGCAGCGGCGGCGGCGCGTCCAGCATGGTGCGGATCTGCACCGGGCTCGTATGCGTGCGCAGCACCGGCCGCGACCCGGCCTCGCCGGCGAGGTAGAAGGTGTCCATCTCCTGGCGCGCGGGATGCTCGGGCGGAATGTTGAGGGCGGTGAAATTGTACCAGTCGTCCTCGATGTCCGGCCCCTCGGCCCAGCGGAATCCCATCTCGCCGAATATCTGCGTGATCTCGTCGACGGTCTGGGAGATCGGGTGCAGGCTGCCCTCCGGCGCAGGCCGGACGGGAAGCGTGATGTCGATCCTCTCTTCCGCGAGGCGCCGTTCCAGCTCGCTCTCCGCCAGCGCCGCCTTGCGGGCGTCGATGGCGTCGGCGACGGCCTGTTTCAGCCGGTTGAGGGCCTGGCCCCGTTCACGCCGCTCTTCGGGCGCAGCCTTGCCCAGGCTCTTCATCAGCTCGGTGACGGCGCCGCGGCGGCCGAGCGCGCGCACCCGCACATCCTCCAGCGCCTCCAGGCTGCCGGCCGCCAGAACGGCGCCCTCCAGCTCGTCCCGGAGCGCCGTCAATTCGTCCGACATGGAAGGCCCTCTTTCCCGGGGATCGCTCTCAGGCGCGCGCGGCCCGCGCCTGCTCCACCAGCGCCCTGAAGGAGTCCGGCTCGCTGACGGCGAGGTCGGCGAGCACCTTGCGGTCCACTTCGATCCCGGCCTTGGCCATGCCGTCCATGAAGGCGGAGTAGGTCAGGCCGTGCTCGCGGGCGGCGGCGTTGATGCGCTGGATCCAGAGCGAGCGGAAGTTGCGCTTGCGCGTCCGGCGGTCCCGGTAGGCATATTGCAGCCCGCGCTCGACGCGCTCGATGGCGATGCGGAAACTGTTCTTCGAGCGGCCCCGATAGCCCTTGGCCTGGGCCAGGACCTTCTTGTGCCGGCGGCGGTTGCCGGCGCCGCCCTTGATGCGGGACATGGTCTCCGACCTCCGGGTTCAGGCGTATGGCATGAAGCGGAGCACGATCCTCGCGTCCGGCTTCGACATCGCCGTGGTGCCGCGCGACTGACGCTTCATCCGCTTCGACTTGTTGGCGAGGCAGTGGCGCTTGTAGGCGTGGTTCATCAGCACCTTGCCGGATCCGGTCTTCTTGAACCGGCCCTTCGTGCTGCTCTTCGTCTTGAGCTTGGGCATTTTCCTGTCCCTTGAGCAAAGGCGGGTTCGGGACGGCCGGGCATGCCCTCATTCGCGCCGGACCGTCCGTATTCGAGGCGCGCGGTATAGCCGGCCCCGGACAGGCGCGCAAGGCCGGCGCGGCAGCTATGCCGTCGCACCCGCCGTCCGTCGCATGGGCAGGCGGCCTCGGCGGCTCAGCGCGGCGACATCACCATGACCATCTGCCGCCCTTCCATCTTGGGGAACTGCTCCACCTTGACGGCGTCGCCGAGCTCGCTCTGGACTCGCTCCAGAACGGCGCGGCCGACCTCCTGGTGGGCCAACTCCCGTCCGCGGAAGCGCAGGGTCACCTTCACCTTGTCGCCTTCGTCGAGGAAGCGTCGGACCGAGCGCATCTTCGTGTCGTAATCGTGCTGCTCGATCCCGGGGCGCATCTTGATTTCCTTGACCTCGATGGTCTTCTGCTTCTTGCGCGCCTCGTTCTTCTTTTTCTGCGCCTCGTATTTGAAGCGCCCGTAATCGAGGACCTTGCACACCGGCGGCTCCGCGTTCGGCGAGACCTCCACCAGATCAAGGCCCACGGCCTGGGCCGCATCAATGGCTTCGTGGATCTCCACAATACCGACCATGCTGCCGTCAGCGGCGACCAGTCGAACCGACCGCGCCTCGATGTCCTCATTCACGCGCGGCCCTTCCTTCTTGGGCGGCACTGTAGACGTATATCGAGCTATGGACCGTCTCCTTCTTGCTCTTTCCCGCTAGCAGCCCCGGCTCGGAACCGCCGCTTCTTCAGACAGGGTATGAATCGCGTCGCCGACTGCAAGCATTTCTTGCTCCTTCGAGCCGAGCCGGCGCAGCGCGACCGTTCCCTGCTCGGCTTCGCGGCGCCCGACGACGAGCAGAACGGGCACCTTGGCGACGGAATGTTCGCGGACCTTGAAGCCGATTTTCTCGTTGCGAACATCGATCCCGGCGCGGAGCCCGGCCGCCCTGAGCCGCTCAAGCACCTCGCGCGCATATTCGTCGGCGTCGCTGGTGATCGTGGCCACCACCGCCTGCACGGGGGCCAGCCAGAGCGGGAACCGCCCGGCATAATGTTCGATGAGCACGCCGATGAAGCGCTCGAAGGAGCCGAGAATGGCGCGGTGGAGCATGACCGGCCGGCGCCGCTCGCCGCTCTCGTCCACATAGGCGGCGTTCAGCCGTTCCGGCAGCACGAAATCGACCTGGAAGGTGCCGCACTGCCAGTCCCGCCCGATGGCGTCGCGCAGCACGAATTCGAGCTTGGGGCCGTAGAAGGCGCCTTCGCCGGGATTGAGCTCGACCTCCAGCCCTGCCGCCCGCACGGCGTCCATCAGCGCGGTCTCCGCCTTGTCCCAGACCTCGTCCTCGCCCGCGCGGACCTCCGGACGATCGGAGAATTTCACCAGCACGTCGTCGAAGCCGAAATCCGCATAGATACTCTGGAGAAGGGCGCAGAAGCTCTCCGTCTCCGCCGTCACCTGGTCTTCGGTGGCGAAGATATGGGCGTCGTCCTGGGTGAAGGCGCGCACCCGCATGATGCCGTGCAGCGCGCCCGAGGGCTCGTTGCGGTGGCAGGCGCCGAACTCCGCCATGCGCAGCGGCAGGTCGCGGTAGCTCTTGATGCCCTGCTTG
>JAJEAZ010000084.1 GCA_022824105.1 Alphaproteobacteria bacterium | reverse complement strand
CTGCCGGTGGCGAGGTCGAACTCCCAGCCATGCCAGGGGCAGCGCAGGATTTCGCCGGGGCGCGAGAAGCTGTAGTCGCCGGGCGTCCCCGCCTCGACCAGCCCGGTCAGCACCCCTTCGGAGAGCGGCCCGCCCTGGTGCGGGCAGCGGTCCAGCAGGCCGAAATAGCGCCCGCCGACATTGAACAGCGCGATCCGCCGGCCCTCCAGCACCACGCAGCGGCGCGTGCCCGGCGGGAACTCCGAGACCGGCGCCACGACATGCCGGGTCACGGCATCTGCCGGCCGTAAACCCTGAGCGCGTTGTCCCGGAAGAAAGCCTGCCGCTTCTCCGCATCCACCCAGGCGGGCAGCACCCGGTCCGGCTGGTCGAAGTCCCAATGCGGATAGTCGGTCGCAAAGAGCAGCCTGTCCCAGCCGATCCAGTCGATGCACTCGACCAGCTGGCGCGGGCTGCGCGGCTCTTCCATCGGCTGGGTGGTGAGGAACACCTGCTCGCGGACGATCTCGCTCGGCCGGCGCTTGCAGCGGTGAAGTTCGTCCCGCATCCGCATCCACACCCGGTCGAGCCGCCAGCACAGCGCCGGCAGCCAGCCGAAGCCGCTCTCGATCAGCACCATTTTGAGGCCCGGCAGCCGGTCGAACACGCCCTCGAAGATCATGCTGGTCAGCACCGCCTGGCTGGACTGGGCGTGGCCGGTCATGTCCTCGGCATATTAGGAGGGCCAGCCGCTGCCGGTGATCGGCGCGCCGCCGAAGCCGAAGGCATGGACCGCGAGCGGCAGGCCGGCCGCGGCCGCGGCGTCGTAGATCGGCCAGTAGCGCCGCTGGCCCATCGGTTCGGCCGTGCGGTTCAGCATGAAGACCTGGACATAGTCCTCCTCGCCGGCGCAGCGCTCGATCTCGCGGACCGACGCCGCCGCGTCCTCGTAGGGGATGACGATGGAGGCCTTGAGCCGGGGCTCCTCGCGGGTCCAGAAGGCGATCTGCCAGTCGTTGATCGCGCGGCAATAGGCATCCGCGAAATCGAGGTTCTGGAGGCCCTGTCCGGACTTGAGCGGGTTCAGCACGCCGAAGCCGACATTGTTCGGGTCCAGATGCTGTTCGCGCATGAAGGCGAGATCGCTGCCGGGCCGCCCGCCCGCGGGCGGGTAGGCGTCGCGCCGGGCGGCGTCGGGCTGGCCTTTCGGATAGGCCGGACCGTTCAGGAAAGGCTGGCGGGGCCGCGCGCCGTAACGCTCCATATGGCGCTGCCAGCGTTTCTCCAGGAAAGGATAGATCTCGCGCTCGAGCGATTTCGGACTCGGATGGATGTCGCAATCGGCGATCCGCAGCGCGGTTTCGGCGGGCGTCTCCTCCGACGGGCGGTCCAGAACCTCAACCGTCATGGCTCTCCCTCCTCCAGGCGCGGATAGGTGCTGAGCGGGTTGTCCACTGCGATACGCTGAACGAGGTCCGCTGGCAAGCCTTCGGGCAGCGCGCCCATGCCGTCGAACTGCCAGTGCGGGTAGTCGGTGGCGAACAGCAGCATATCGTCGGAGCCGAGATGGTCGAGCAGGCGGGCGACCGCGTCGGGCTCCTCCGGCGCATCGAAAGGCTGGATGGTGAACCGCACGCGCTCGCGCACGATCTCCTCCGGGCTCCGGTCCACCCAGGGCATCTCCATGCGCAGCCCCCGCCAGTATTTGGCGAGCCGCCAGAGATGCGCCGGCAGCCAGGCGACGCCCGATTCCGCGAACACGACGGTGAGCTCCGGGAACTTCTGGAACACGCCCTCCGCGACCAGGCTGGTGAGCGCCGACTGGAAGGCGGTCGCCTGCGCGGCGTAATCCTCGGCGAGATAGGAGGGCCAGCCGACCGGCGTCGGCGGGTGCCGGTAGGCGGAACCGGCGTGGAAGGCGACCGGCAAGTCCGCCCGCTCGGCCGCCGCATAGACCGGCCAGTTGATGCGCCGGCCGGGCGGCGTCTCGCCCATGACGGGCAGCAGCACCTGCACAAAGCGCCAGTCCTCCGCCATGCGCTCTATTTCCTCCGCCGCGAGCTCCGGGGCGTGGGGCGGCACCAGGATAGAGGCGCGCAGGCGCGGGTCGCGGTCCAGCCACTCGGCCCGCAGCCAGTCGTTCAGCGCGCGGGCGAAGCCGGCCGCCATGTCCTCGGAATAGAGCATCGGTGCGCCGTAGAGGCAGTTCAGGATGGCGTAGCGCGTGCCGAAGCCGTCCACCGCGTCGCTTATGAGGCGCGCCGGGTCGCTGCCGGGCCGCTCGGAACCGTCCCGCCAGTCCGGGCGGCAGGAAAGCGGCGCATTCGGCGGCCAGGCGATGGTCTCCAGCTCGTGCAGGCCCCGATGCCCCGCCGCATCCGCCCAGTGCGGCTCCAGGTAAGGCAGCAGAGCCGAGACGGACGGCGGCGCCGGATGCAGGTCGCAGTCGATGGCGCCGGGGGGCAGGGCCGTCATTCCGCCGCCGTGCCGTAGGGGATGTTGCGGCCGCCGAGGCGGCGGACGCGGATATTGGCCTGCTCGGCATGGCCGACGAAACCCTCCAGCATGCAGAGCCGGGAGCAGACCTCGCCGAGCCGGGCCGAGGCCTCGTCGGTCAGGATGCGCTGGTAGGTATGCGTCTTGATGAACTTGCCGACCCAGAGGCCGCCCGTGTAGCGCGCCGCGCGGCGGGTGGGCAGCGTGTGGTTGGTGCCGATGACCTTGTCGCCGTAGGAGACGTTGGTGCGCGGCCCGAGGAACAGCGCGCCGTAGCAGGTCATGTTCTCCAGATACCACTCGTCGCGGTCGGTCATCACCTGCACATGCTCGGACGCAAGGCGCTCGGCCTCCGCCAGCATCTCGTCATGATCCGCGCAAAGGATCACCTCGCCATAGTCCCGCCAGGCGGCGCCGGCATTGGCGGCCGTCGGCAGGATGGCCAGCAGCCGCTCGACCTCGGCCATGGTGGCTTCCGCGAGGGCGCGTGAGTTCGTCACCAGTATGGCCGGGCTGTCCGGCCCGTGCTCGGCCTGGCCCAGCAGGTCGGTCGCGCAGAGCTCGGCGTCCACCGTCTCGTCGGCGACCAGCAGGGTTTCGGTCGGGCCCGCCAGCAGGTCGATGCCGACCCGCCCGAAGAGCTGGCGCTTGGCCTCGGCGACGAAGGCGTTGCCGGGGCCGACCAGCATGTCCACGGGCGCGACAGACTCCGTGCCGAGCGCCATCGCGCCCACCGCC
>JAJEAZ010000628.1 GCA_022824105.1 Alphaproteobacteria bacterium | reverse complement strand
CCGGCCGTAAACCCTGAGCGCGTTGTCCCGGAAGAAAGCCTGCCGCTTCTCCGCATCCACCCAGGCGGGCAGCACCCGGTCCGGCTGGTCGAAGTCCCAGTGCGGGTAGTCGGTTGCGAAGAGCAGCCTGTCCCAGCCGATCCAGTCGATGCACTCGACCAGTTGGCGCGGGCTGCGCGGCTCCTCCATCGGCTGGGTGGTGAGGAACACCTGCTCGCGGACGATCTCGCTCGGCCGGCGCCTGCAGCGGTGAAGCTCGTCCCGCATCCGCATCCACACCCGGTCGAGCCGCCAGCAGAGCGCCGGCAGCCAGCCGAAGCCGCTCTCGATCAGCACCATTTTGAGGCCCGGCAGCCGGTCGAATACGCCCTCGAAGATCATGCTGGTCAGCACCGCCTGGCTGGACTGGGCGTGGCCGGTCATGTCCTCGGCATAGTAGGAGGGCCAGCCGCTGCCGGTGATCGGCGCGCCGCCGAAGCCGAAGGCGTGGACCGCGAGCGGCAGCCCGGCCGCGGCCGCGGCGTCGTAGATCGGCCAGTAGCGCCGCTGGCCCATCGGTTCGGCCGTGCGGTTCAGCATGAAGACCTGGACATAGTCCTCCTCGCCGGCGCAGCGCTCGATCTCGCGCACCGACGCCGCCGCGTCCTCGTAGGGGATGACGATGGAGGCCTTGAGCCGGGGCTCCTCGCGTGTCCAGAAGGCGATCTGCCAGTCGTTGATCGCGCGGCAATAGGCATCCGCGAAATCGAGATTCTGGAGGCCCTGTCCGGACTTGAGCGGGTTCAGCACGCCGAAGCCGACATTGTTCGGGTCGAGGTGCTGGGCGCGCATGAAGGCGAGGTCGCTGCCGGGCCGCCCGCCCGCGGGCGGGTAGGCATCGCGCCGGGCGGCGTCGGGCTGCCCCTTCGGATAGGCCGGGCCGTTCAGGAAAGGCTGGCGGGGCCGGGCGCCGTAGCGCTCCATATGGCGCTGCCAGCGCTTCTCCAGGAAAGGATAGATCTCGCGCTCCAGCGATTTCGGGCTCGGATGGATGTCGCAATCGGCGATCCGGAGCGCGGCTTCGGCCGGCGTCTCCCCCGACGGGCGGTCCAGAACCTCAACCGTCATGGCTCTCCCTCCTCCAGGCGCGGATAGGTGCTGAGCGGGTTGTCCACTGCGATACGCTGAACGAGGTCCGCTGGCAAGCCTTCCGGCAGCGCGCCCATGCCGTCGAACTGCCAGTGCGGGTAGTCGGTGGCGAAGAGCAGCATGTCGTCGGAGCCGAGATGGTCGAGCAGGCGGGCGACGGCGTCGGGCTCCTCCGGCGCATCGAAAGGCTGGATGGTGAACCGCACGCGCTCGCGCACGATCTCCTCCGGGCTCCTGTCCACCCAGGGCATCTCCATGCGCAGCCCCCGCCAGTATTTGGCGAGCCGCCAGAGATGCGCCGGCAGCCAGGCGACGCCCGATTCCGCGAACACGACGGTGAGCTCCGGGAATTTCTGGAACACGCCCTCCGCGACCAGGCTGGTGAGCGCCGACTGGAAGGCGGTCGCCTGCGCGGCGTAGTCCTCGGCGAGATAGGAGGGCCAGCCGACCGGCGTCGGCGGGTGCCGGTAGGCGGAGCCGGCATGGAGGGCGACAGGCAGGCCCGCCCGCTCGGCGGCGGCATAGGCCGGCCAGTTGACGCGCCGGCCGGGCGGCGTCTCGCCCATGACGGGCAGCAGCACCTGCACGAAGCGCCGGTCTTCCGCCATGCGCTCTATTTCCTCCGCCGCGAGCTCCGGTGCGTGGGGCGGCACGAGGATGGAGGCGCGCAGGCGCGGGTCGCGGTCGAGCCATTCGGCCCGGAGCCAGTCGTTCAGCGCGCGGGCGAAGCCGGCCGCCATGTCCTCGGAATAGAGCATCGGCGCGCCGTAGAGGCAGTTCAGGATGGCGTAGCGGGTGCCGAACCCCTCCACCGCGTCGCCGATGAGGCGCGCCGGGTCGCTGCCGGGCCTCCTGTCGCCGTCGCGCCAGTCCGGCCGGCAGGAAAGCGGCGCATTCGGCGGCCAGGCGATGGTTTCCAGCTCGTGCAGGCCCCGATGCCCCGCCGCATCCGCCCAGTGCGGCTCCAGGTAAGGCAGCAGCGCCGAGACCGACGGCGGCGCCGGATGCAGGTCGCAGTCTATCGCGCCGGGGGGCAGGGCGGTCATTCCGCCGCCGCGCCGTAGGGGATATTGCGGCCGCCGAGGCGGCGGACGCGGATATTGGCCTGCTCGGCATGGCCGACGAAACCCTCCAGCATGCAGAGGCGTGAGCAAACCTCGCCGAGCCGGGCCGACGCCTCGTCGGTCAGGATGCGCTGGTAGGTGTGCGTCTTGATGAACTTGCCGACCCAGAGGCCGCCCGTGTAGCGCGCCGCGCGGCGGGTCGGCAGCGTATGGTTGGTGCCGATGACCTTGTCGCCGTAAGAGACGTTGGTGCGCGGCCCGAGGAACAGCGCGCCGTAGCAGGTCATGTTCTCCAGATACCACTCGTCGCGGTCGGTCATCACCTGCACATGCTCGGACGCGAGGCGCTCGGCCTCCGCCAGCATCTCGTCATGGTCCGCGCAGAGGATCACCTCGCCATAGTCGCGCCAGGCGGCGCCGGCATTGGCGGCCGTCGGCAGGATGGCCAGCAGCCGCTCGACCTCGGCCATGGTGGCTTCGGCGAGCGCGCGTGAATTGGTGACCAGTATGGCCGGGCTGTCCGGCCCGTGCTCGGCCTGGCCCAGCAGGTCGGTCGCGCAGAGCTCGGCGTCCACCGTCTCGTCGGCGATCAGCAGCGTCTCGGTCGGGCCCGCCAGCAGGTCGATGCCGACCCGCCCGAAGAGCTGGCGCTTGGCCTCGGCGACGAAGGCGTTGCCGGGGCCGACCAGCATGTCCACGGGCGCGACAGACTCCGTGCCGAGCGCCATCGCGCCCACCGCC
>JAJEAZ010000622.1 GCA_022824105.1 Alphaproteobacteria bacterium | reverse complement strand
CAGGCTCGGCGCCTTCGACGTGCTGATCGGCATCAACCTGCTGCGCGAGGGGCTGGACATCCCGGAATGCGCGCTGGTCGCCATTCTGGACGCGGACAAGGAAGGCTATCTGCGCTCCTACACCTCGCTCATCCAGACCATCGGCCGCGCGGCCCGCAATGTGGACGGGCGCGTCATCCTCTATGCCGACCGGGAAACGCGGTCGTTAGGCTCGGCGCTGGAGGAAACGAATCGCCGGCGTGAGAAGCAGCACGCCTACAACGAGGCCAGGGGCATCACGCCGGAAAGCGTGCGCAAGGGCATCGCCGACATCCTCAAGAGCGTCTATGCGCGCGACAGCGTGACCGTGGAGGCGGGCTTCGCCGAGGAGCCGGCCGTCTTCGGCCACAATCTCGAAACAACCATCGCCGATCTCGAAAAGCAGATGCGCGCCGCCGCGGCGGATCTGGAATTCGAGGAAGCGGCGCGGCTTCGCGACGAGATCAAGCGGCTCAAATCCATGGACCTCGGCCTTGAAGCCGCCATGGCGAAGCCGATCAACCGCATAGCCCGGGGCGCCGTCGCCGGCCGGAAGAAGCGCGGCCGCGCCCGGCGCCGGTAGTCCGGTCCCCGAGGCGCCGATGGACGAGCTTCGCCTCCGCCCTGCGCGTGCATCGGACGCTTCCGCAATCGCCCGCTGCGTCGAGGCGGCCTACTCCCCCTATATCGAGCGCATCGGCGAACCGCCCGGCCCGATGCTGGACGACTACCGGCAGGTCGTCCGCGACCACCGGGTCTTCGTGGTCGATGGCGGGGGCCAAATCGCCGGCGCGATCGTCCTGATCGAGAAGCAGGGAACCATATTGCTCGACAATGTCGCGGTCCTGCCGTCCAGACATGGCGAAGGAATCGGCCGCCGGCTCATGCTGCACGCCGAGGCCGAAGCGCGCCGGCTCGGATATGAGAGCATCGACCTCTATACGCACGAATTGATGAGGGAGAACTTCGCCCTCTATGCGCGCAACGGCTACGAGGAAGTCGAGCGCCGCACTGAGAAAGGGTTTCCGCGCATTTACATGCGCAAGCGCCTGTAACCGGTTGTACTCGCCAGAGCGCAATCTCTTCGGGCTGAAACGGACTGGTCCGCAGAGCCTCAACCGTCACCCCGGACGGAGCGGAGCGAAGATCCGGGGTCCATCTCCCGGCATTTGCATCAGACCGGACCGGTCGAGGTTGGGCCCCGGATCGGGGTCCGGGGCGACGAATGAGGTTAAGACCGGAGGCCACCCGGCAAAGGTAGTCGTTTCACTTGGAGTGGATCATTCTCCAGGTAATCCGGCCGGCGGAAGGCTTGCCGTGCGCCGCGAACGTCAGGACCCCATATAGTCCGCCAGGGTCGCGGACGGCATCGCCTTGTCGACATAGGTGAAGGTCCCCTCGTCCAATATCTCCCGTGCGGCGGCTTCCACGCTGCCCATAGCGGTGCGATAGAGCGAGGTTGCGACAGAGATGCGGCGAACTCCCGCGGCCGCCAGCTCCTTCACCGGGAAGGACCGGCCCGGCACCCCGACCATGAAGCTGAACGGCCTGGTCAGCGAGGCGCAGACCCTCTCCACGGCGGCGAGGTCCGGCAGCGCCGGCGCCATCAGGACATCCGCGCCTGCCGCCTCGTAAGCCCGGAGACGCGCGATCACCTCGTCGAGGTCCGGCCTGCCGCGAATGAAGCCTTCCGCCCGCCCGGTCAGGACGAACGGAATGTCCGTCGCATGCGCGGCCGCCGCAGACGCCGCCATCCTCGCCGCGGCCTTGTCCATCTCGTAAATCGGATCGTCGGGGTCCAGCGTCGCATCCTCGATGGAGCATCCGGCGAGCCCGGCAGCGATCGCCAGTTCGACCGTCCGGGCCGCATCGGCGGGTTCGTGGCCGAAGCCGTTTTCAAAATCGGCGGAAACCGGCAGGTCCACGGCTTCGACCACCGCCCGCACATGGGCCAATGCCTCGTCCCGCGTCACCTCTCCGTCCCGGCGTCCGAGCGTCCCCGCAAACCCGCCGCTGGTGGTGGCCAGCGCCGGAAATCCCATCGCGGCAAGGATTTTCGCCGAGCCGGCGTCGAACGGATTGCCGACGATGAACGGCTCTCTACCCTCATGCAGGGCCCGGAACCGCTCGGCCTTTTCCCGTTGCGTCGGCATCACGAGAACGCCTGCAGGCCGGTCTGGGCGCGGCCGAGGATCAGCGCATGCACGTCGTGCGTGCCCTCATAGGTGTTGACCGCTTCCAGGTTCATCGAGTGGCGGACCACATGATATTCGTCGCTCACGCCGTTGCCGCCATGCATGTCGCGGGCCACGCGGGCGATATCGAGCGCCTTGCCGCAATTGTTGCGTTTGACCAGCGAAATCATCTCCGGCGCCGCCCGGCCCTCGTCCATCAGACGCCCGACGCGCAACGCGCCCTGGAGCCCGAGCGCAATCTCGGTCTGCATGTCGGCGAGTTTCTTCTGGATGAGCTGCGTCTGCGCCAGCGGGCGGCCGAAGGCGTGCCGGTCGAGCGTGTATTGCCTGGCCGCATGCCAGCAGAACTCGGCCGAGCCCATCGACCCCCAGGCGATGCCGTAGCGCGCCTTGTTGAGGCAGCCGAACGGGCCGCCGAGGCCGCGCGCATGCGGAAAGCGGTTCTCTTCCGGCACGAACACATCGTCCATCGCAATCTCGCCCGTCGGCCAGGCGCGCAGGGAGAACTTGCCGTCGATCTTCGCCGTCGTGAGGCCCTCCATGCCGCGCTCCAGCACGAAGCCGCGAATGACATCCTCATCGTCCTTGGCCCAGATGACGAAGACATCGGCGATATTGGCCTGCGTGATCCACATTTTCGCGCCGGTGAGGCGGTAGCCGCCGGCGACCTTGCGCGCCCGCGTCGTCAGCCCGCCGGCGTCGGAGCCGTGGTCCGGCTCGGTCAGGCCGAACGCGCCGATCCACTCGCCGG
>JAJEAZ010000225.1 GCA_022824105.1 Alphaproteobacteria bacterium | reverse complement strand
CGGATGCCGAGCAGCCAGCAGACGAGCCCGGTGTCATAGAAGTGCAGCTTCGGCATCTTCACGAGGCGTTTGCGGACGTTCGCGTGGAACGCCGGCAGGCGGAAGGTGAGGAAACCCGTTTCGAGGATGCTGAGCCAGGCTTTCGCGGTCGGCTGCGACACGCCGCAATCGCCCGCCAGCGCCGAGTAGTTGAGCAGTTGCGCGGTCCGGCCGGCGCAAAGGGCGACGAATCGCTGGAACGCCGCGAGATCGCCCACATTGGCGATCGTCCGCACATCGCGTTCGATATAGGCGGCCACATAGGAGCGGAACCAGTCGCCGGGGTCTATCCCCTCGTCGAAGACGCGCGGGTACGACCCGGCGAACAGCACCTCGTCGAGGGTATCGGGATGCCGGGGGAAGCGGACCGTCTCGCCCCGGGTCAGCGGCAGCAGGTTGTAGACCGCCGTTCTTCCGGCCAGCGACTGGGAGACCGTTTCGAGCAGGGCGAGGTTCTGGGAGCCCGTGAGTATCCAGCGCCCCGGCGCCGGGTCGGCGTCGATGACGCCCTGCAGGTAGGAGAGCAGGTCGGGCGCCCTCTGGATTTCGTCGAGAACGGCGCCGCGCGGGAAACGGGCCAGGAAGGCGCGCGGATCCTCGACGGCGAAGGCGCGCACGTCCGGCGCTTCGAGCGTCTCGTAGGGATGCTCCGGGAACAGGGAACGGCAGAGCGTCGTCTTGCCGCTCTGCCGGGGGCCGGTAAGCGTAACGGACGGCCACTGCCGGGCCGCCCTTGCCAGCCTGGGAGCGAGGTCGCGCTCGATCATGGCGGGAGTTTAGCGAATCCCAGGCTAATTGAAAATCCGATTTTGAATTAGCCTGGGATTCAAAGGCGTCCGGCAGAACCCTTGTATCGCCGGCGCCGGGTTGCGACTTATAAAGGATACCGCTCTACCGTCGCTCCTTTCATCACCCCGGCCCCCGCCTTCACCTGCCGGATTCACACACATCTGTCTTTGGCGGCTTCGCAACGCACGCCCCCAACCGTCGCTGAGCAACCGGATAGACGGATAACACTACAGACCGTTTACATCCCCGGCGGTTTCCGTCCGGGGTGGAAAGGCGGTAGATTACGGCAGTCCGGCGGTCTGCCGCCAAACCGGGGAGGTTTCATGACATGAAGAAAACCGCGCTTGCGCTGGCGGCTGCCGCCGCGCTGCTCGCGTCGCCGTCTTTCGGCGCCGACAAGGTGAAGATCGGTTTCGTCACCACCGTCACCACGCCTGCGGGCGTCATCGGGCGCGACATGGTCGATGCCGTCAATCTCGCCATGAAGGACATCGGCGGCAAGATGGGCGGCCTGGAGGTCGAACTCATCATCGAGGATGACGGCTTCAAGCCGGAGATCGGCAAGCAGAAGACCGACAAGCTGGTGAAGCAGGACGATGTGCATTTCGTCGCCGGGTTCATCTGGTCGCATGTGCTGCTCGCCTCGCGCAAATCGGCGCTGGACGGCGGCAAATTCCTCATCAGCTCCAATGCCGGCCCCTCGCAGATCGCCGGCAAGCTCTGCCACGAGAACTTCTTCTCCACCTCCTGGCAGAACGACCAGACGCCGATGGCTATGGGCGAGGTGCTGAACCAGCGCGGCGTGAAGTCGCTCTACGTGATGGCGCCCAACTACGCCGCCGGCAAGAACATGGTCGCCGGCGTCGAGCGCACCTTCAAGGGCGAGATCCTCGGCAAGGACATGACCAAGTGGGGCAAGGACGCCCAGCTCGACTTCTCCGCCGAGCTTGCCAAGGCCAAGGCCTCCGGCGCGGACGGCATCTTCGTGTTCTATCCGGGCAAGGCCGGCGGCGCCTTCATCAAGCAGTACCAGCAGGCCGGCCTGCAGGGCGAAATCGCGCTCTACACGGTGTTCACCGTCGATTCGATCGCGCTGCCGAACCTGCAGAAGGCCGGCATGTCGGGCGTGCTCGGCTCGCTCAACACGCAGTTCTGGGGCCCCGATCTCGACACGCCGCAGAACAAGAAGTTCGTCTCCGGCTTCAAGGAGGCCTACGGGCGCTATCCATCCTTCTACGCCGCGCAGTCCTACGACACGATCTTCCTCATCAAGAGCGCGGTCGAGGCCGTCGGCGGGAACATGGACGACATGGACGGCATGCGCGCGGCCATGAAGAAGGCCGACTTCCCCTCCGTGCGCGGGCCGTTCCGCTACGGCAACAACCACTTCCCGATCCAGAACTTCTATCTGAGGCAGGTGGTCGAGGACGCTGACGGCGTGTGGACGACGACGGTGGTCGATACGGTGCTGAAGGACCACCAGGACGTTTACGCCGCCGAGTGCAAGATGTAGCGGAGGGAACGGCCCGCCCATGGATGCGGGTCTCGTCGCCGCGCAATTGCTGAACGGGCTTCAGCTCGGAGTGCTGCTGTTCCTGCTGGCCTCCGGGCTGACGCTCATTTTCGGCATCATGGACTTCGTCAATCTGGCGCATGGCTCGCTCTACATGGTGGGCGCCTATTTCTGCGCCACGCTGACGGACGCGACCGGCTCCTTCCTGCTGGCGGTGGCGCTGGCATTGCCGGCCACGGCGCTGGTCGGGGCTGCGGTCGAGCTGCTGGTGGTGCGCCGGCTCTACCGCCGCGACCACCTGGATCATGTGCTCGCGACCTTCGGGCTGATCCTCTGTTTCGATACGCTGGTGCAGATCCTCTGGGGGCCGGAGGGCATGGCGATCCGCCTGCCGGCCTGGGCGGACGGGCAGCAGCACCTGCCGGGCGGGCTGGTGTTCCCGACCTACAGGCTGCTGATCATCGGGGCCGGGCTCGCCGTGGCCGCCGGGCTCTATGTGCTGGTGGTGAAGACGAAGCTCGGCATGCGTATCCGCGCCGGCGCCTCCAACCCGGCCATGGCCGGGGCGCTCGGCATCGACATCGGCCTCCTGTTCACGCTGGTGTTCGCGCTCGGCGCCGTCATGGCGGGGCTCGCCGGCATGATGATCGCGCCCATTACCGAAGCCTCTATCGGCATGGGCAATGAGATCATCATCACGGCCTTCGTCGTCGTCATCGTGGGCGGCATCGGGTCGATCCGGGGCGCGTTCGTGGCGGCGCTGCTGATCGGGCTCATCGACACGATGGGCCGGTCCTTCCTCGACATGGGCCTCAAGCTGGTCATCGACGTCCAGGCCGCCGAGACCTCCGCGCCGGCGCTCTCGGCGATGCTGATCTACATCCTGATGGCGGCTGTGCTGGCGTTCCGTCCGCAGGGCCTCTTCCCGCCGAAGGCGCGATGAGCCGGGCGGTCGGCTGGGCGCTGCTGGCCGCGCTTGCCGTCGGACCGCCGCTGGCGCTCGCCGCCGGCCAGCCCTTCTATGTCGATATCCTGACGCGCCTCGTCTGCCTCGCCGCGGCCGCCACCTCGCTCAACCTCATCCTCGGCCATGGCGGCATGATCAGCTTCGGCCATGCGGCCTATATCGGCATCGGCGCCTATGCGGTCGGCATCCCGGCCTATTACGAAATTTACGACGGCTGGCTGCATATCCTGATTGCCGTCGCCTGCTCCGCCCTGTTCGCGCTCGCCACGGGCGCCATCGCGCTGCGCACGCGCGGCGTCTATTTCATCATGATCACGATGGCGTTCGCGCAGATGGTGTTCTTCGCCGTCGTCAGCATCGAGGAATATGGCGGCGACGACGGCCTGGTGATCGACATCCGCTCGGAGTTCCCGCTGGTCGATCTGGAGGACAGCCTCACCCTCTACTATGCCTGCTTCGCGGTCCTGCTCGGCACGCTCTACCTGGTGCACCGGCTCGTGCGGTCGCGCTTCGGCATGGTGATCGAGGGCGCAAGGGGCAATGAACGCCGGATGGCCGCGCTCGGCTTCGCGTTTTACCGCCACCGCCTCGCCGCCTATGTGCTGGCCGGCGCGCTCTGCGGCCTCAGCGGCGCCATGCTCGGCAATTTCACCAATTTCATCAGTCCCGAGATGATGGACTGGACCCGCTCGGGCGAGCTGATCTTCATGGTGGTGCTGGGCGGGACGGGCGCGCTGTTCGGGCCGCTGATGGGCGCAGCCGCCTTCCTGCTGCTGGAGGAGCTGCTGTCCGGCTGGACGATCTACTGGCAGCTTCCCTTCGGCCTGCTGCTCATCCTGGTCGTGCTGTTCGCGCGCGGCGGGCTCGCGGGGTTGCTGGAGGGGCGCCGTGGCTGACGAACCGCTGCTCCGGGTCGAAGACCTGCAGAAGAGCTTCGGCGGCGTCGCCGCCGTCGACGGCGTGTCGATGGAGGTGCGCCGCGGCGAGGTCCATGCCGTGATCGGGCCGAACGGGGCCGGCAAGACGACCCTGATCTCGCTGCTTGCCGGGGAGTTGCGGCCGGACCGGGGCCGCGTGCTGTTCGACGGGCGCGACATCGCCCGCCGCCCGGCTCATGCAAGGGCGATGCTCGGTTTTGCGCGCTCCTTCCAGATCACCAGCGTCGTGCCCGGCATGCGGGTGGTGGACAATGTGATGCTGGCGGTGCTCGCGCGGGACGGGCGGAGCTTCCGCTTCTGGCGCCCGGCGAGGAACGACCCGGCGCTCGTCCGGCCGGCCATGGCGGCGCTGGAGCGGGTGGGCCTCTCCGAGGTGGCCGAAGAGCGGGCGGGCGCCGTCAGCCATGGCGAGCACCGCCAGCTCGAAATCGCCATGACGCTGGCGGCGGAACCGGAACTGCTGCTGCTGGACGAGCCGATGGCCGGCATGAGCGCCGACGAGAGCCGGCGCATGACCGGCATCCTCGAAGGCCTGAAGGGCGAGAAGACCATGCTGCTGGTCGAGCATGACATGGATGTCGTGTTCGCGCTCGCCGACCGGATCAGCGTGCTGGTCAGCGGGCGCATCGCGGCGTCGGGCGCCCCCGAGGCCGTGCGCGCCGACGAGGCCGTGCGCCGCGCCTATCTCGGCGACGAGGCGGCCTGACATGCTGCGGATCGAGGGACTGGAGACATTCTACGGGCGCAGCCAGGCGCTGTTCGGCATTTCGCTGGAGGTCGGCGAGGGCGAGGCGGTGGGCTTCATGGGCCGCAACGGCATGGGCAAGACGACCACCGTGAACTCGTTGTTCGGCATCGTGCCGTGTGCGGCGGGCGCGATCCTGTTCGAGGGCCGCGAGCTGCGCGCCATGCCCTCCCATCGCATCGGCCGCCTCGGCCTGGGGCTTGTGCCCGAGGGCCGGCAGGTGTTCCCCAACCTGACGGCGGAGGAGAACCTGGTCGCAGCGGCCGCCAACCGCGGCGGGCGCGCCAATCCGTGGACGGCCTCGCGCATCTTCGGGATGTTCCCGGAGCTGGAGGCGCGCCGGCGCAATATGGGCAACCTGCTTTCGGGGGGCGAGCAGCAGATGCTGGCGATCGGCCGCGCGCTGATGACCAACCCGAAGCTGCTGGTGCTGGACGAAGCGACCGAGGGCCTGGCGCCGCTGGTCCGCCGGCGCATCTGGGAGTGCCTCGCCAGCCTGAAGGAGGAAGGGCAGGCGATCCTCGTCATCGACCGGAACGTGGCCGACCTCGCCCGCCTCGCCGACCGCCACTATATCGTCGAGAAGGGCCGCATCGTGTGGACCGGCAGCAGCGGGGACCTGACCGCCGGCCGCGCCGATCTCGAACGCTGGCTCGGCGTGTAGCCGCCGGCCGCGCCCGGACGGGGCTTCAGTCCCAGTGGCCGGTGCGGCGGGCCCGGTCCCGGTGCGCGCGGGCGTGGCGGGCGGCGATGCGGGCCACGCGCTCCGGGGCGAAACCGAGCTGGCCGAGCGCGATCGCAATGTCGAGCATCTCGTCATAGCGCGCGATCAGCCCGTCCCGGAGGCGGAAGCGCGACATGCCCTCGACCGCCACCCGGCGCCCGGCCGCATCCTCGAGGCGCGACCGGTAGCCGAACAGCCAGGAGGCATAGCCGGTGTCGCCGGCCTCGCAGATGTCCTCGAAGCGCCAGCGGAAATCGTCCGCGTCTCGCCAGAAATGGTTCTCCAGCATGTCCGCAATGGCGTCGCGGCCTTCGAACGCGCCATAGAAGGTGTCGTGGTAGACACCGTCCTCGGTAAAGCAGGCGGCCAGCGCCCGCCCGTCCCCCGCCTCCACCGCGGCGGCGAAGCCGGGCAGGAGGGTGCGTAGCGTCATCTCATGCTCCCTTTCGAGGCAGCCTGCGGGTGCCACGTCAGTGCCTCTCCGTTTCCGCATTTTCTGTGCCGCTCGTCAACAGCGCCATAAAAGAAACAATTTTCTATTTGACATTAAATAATGAAATCATATTCACTACATCATGGGTAAGGGACATTCTGAGCGGTGACGCGATGCTGCCAAGCCACAACACTCTATGGACAGGGCCATATCGGCGGCCGTTCTCCACTGTCGAGGCGATCCGACCATTGCCTCCCAACCCGGCGGCGGGCTCTGAATGTCGGCGCTCGCCGGTCTCTTGCAAGAGAAGATCTACCGCACCCTGCGTCCACCCCATGACAGGTTTTGAGCCGTTACCGGCCCTCTACTCGCAGACCTTGGCGGCTCCTCCTCCGAGTGGATGTGGTGCGAGGCAAACCTCGTGCGACAAGCTCCCGGCCTCACCAAATGGAGGTCTGCTTGTCCTGGTTGTCAGCAGGCAATCAGGTCCGATGGTCTCGCATTCACTGCCGCGCCCTGCGAAACGGCCATGGCAAGGCCACGCCGCCCTTTCCGTTCCACCTCAGTCTTGCAGCTTGCGCAACACCGGTTCGAGCCCTGTTGCAGCAAGGCACGCTGCAAAGTTCGACACCAGTGTGGCGGGGTCCGAGGACGGCGTTTCGACGAACCGGCGCACAAAGATCCTGGAACTCCTGCTTTCCAGGCGTCGACATCAACATATTTCGCGAGACCTTGCGGCATGATCACTGCAGCCCTGCTAAACGCACCGATCGAAGGGTCGATATTCGGGTCGAACACCAAGCTGCTGGACTGGTCCCGAACGACCCACCACCACCATCGCACATCCTATAATGTCCTCGTCATCCCGGGTTTCCATATCGCGCCGCGCCAACCCGAAGACATCGAACGTCTCAAGCCAACTGAAGACGCCTCTGCCGATCGGGCCTCCTCGTCGCCCAACCAGAACCTCGAGGACGCGCCGGCAGCGCCATCCGCGGCTCCGCCTCTGGAAGCGCCCCCCTTCACCATAAAGACAACCCTGTCGTTCGACGATCCGGCCATCTCCAAATATGACATCGTCGACTTGGGGGGGTTCCCGGTGTTTGTCTTGACCGACTGCCGTGCCGAACTGGCCCTGCCTCCCCAGCCTCCCATCCAGTTAACCAGAACCGGGAATCTCTGCGACCTCGCCGAAGACGCTCCTTGGCAAAGGATCGGAAGAAAGAGGGCTTATAGAATTCCACAAGCTTATCCTAACGACCAATTGATGGCGATCAACCGCATGCGGCTTAGGTCGCAGCTCTGGTTCGGTAGGAGCAGGACCGCTTCCTTGTACCAGATTCCCACAGACACTCGCTTCACCATAGCCGGTCAAAACGCAATATTTTCCTCGAACACCTTCTCCGGGCTTTTCTGCGTGATAGTCAGGAAACACGAACCAAAGGCCGTGTATGTCAGGCGAATTGCGCTTATCTGCCTTCCCCATCAACGACAGAGCGAGTGCTGAAGCAATGGCCAGAAAGGTCCAAGAAAATCCTCAGGACAATAAATATACATTCTTCGTTAACGGGAAATCTGGCGCCAGCACCCAATTCACTCTGGTTACAGACGACACATACGTGGGTGGAGAAAGCCTCAAGCTACCAAGAAAACTTGGTGACGGGAACTTCGGTATAGTATTCGACGCCCGATCCACATCAAACTCCCTATCCTACGCTCTGAAGATTCTGTACGATCAGGATTTCACGGAATTCGATATTCAAAGGATCTTGGCCGAGTTGAAAATAGGAATAGACCTGCCTGCGCGTTTGAGAACATTTGTTGATGAAAAGAGAGACAGTCTTGACGCTGATTTTGCTGCTATAGCTGAAATGCCGGGAGACTTCATCGTCCTTCCAATAGCGTTCAAGGCCAATTTCACGAAATTTGCCAGTGCAAAAGACTTCGAGAAACTTGACATGAAATTATCGAAGTATGCTTATATTATGGAAAAGTTTGACTGCTCACTAAAGGATCTCGTTGAAGGAAGCGCGCGTGTCCAACCGAAAGCGCCATCGAGCGAAAGCGGCGCCCGGGATACGGCATCTGGCGGGACGGGAGATTTGACGCGGACAAACGGCCCCGGCGCTGGGGACCGGAAGACGGAGGGAGGGTACGAGAGGTTGCGCGCCGCTTCGGTGGAAGAGAGGGAACGCTCGGCGATTCCCGTTTTGGAACAGGTAGCGCGCGGGCTGCAAACTCTGCATGCGGCGGGATTCAGGCACAGAGACCTGAAACCGGCTAATGTGTATTACAAAAGGACCGCCGACCGTGTGCAGTTTCGACTGGGCGACCTGGGCTTTCTGAACCCCCAGGAAGACCCGGTAAGGGCGGGCAGCGTTGCAGTCACTCAGGCGATAGGGATTGGAACCAAGCATTACCGCTCTATAGAGCAGATCGACTTTTGCGACACGGCGGAGTGCGATGTAGAGGTTCTCAACGAGGCAGGGGAGGCTGTTCTCACCACACGTGACCCGAAGTTTATGGATACCAACATTGCGCAAGGCGACTTGGTGTATTTTGCAAAGTCGAGTTCGCGACGCCACTTGACGATAACGAAGATGGAAAAGAGGCCGGACCGCGGAGAAGTTTATATCACCGTGGCGATGTCTCAGGAACCTGGCGATAGCCAGGACGGAGAACGGGAACCAATCGCCCTGGTGGATGACAAAAACACTCAAGTATCCTTTTTGAAAAACCCGTCGGCAAGGACAGATTTGTTTGGGCTTGCATCCATCTTCTATGACATCGTATCGGTGGGCGAATCGCCAGAACGGTTCTACGAGCTTCTCAGGAGATTTGATGTAGACAGCGTCTCTATAGAAGAGAGTATCGTGAGATTGTACGATACGTGGCAAGCCGGGATTATAGACGATGCTGATGTGAGTGCGATCTTCAGCAGGTTGAATGGCGGTGAAGGCAGGCGGGGAACGGTGAATATAGAAGTTCTGAGGTTTCTGCTGAAGAGCATGATGTCCAATGCCAGGGATTCGTACTACAATCTATTCGATTTCGAGAAGGCCGATTGGGGCATCGCGACGGGAAGCAATCGCAGTACGACCAAGGAAGAGAGGATGGAGCAGCAGTTGGCGGCGGTTGCGGGTTGGGCGAAGGTAATTAAGGAAGTAAAGCAATTGGAAGGAGTATTGGGCGCAACACGTTACAGCGAAGTGGAATATAACGTACTGACGCGCACGCGGGGAGCTCCGGCAGCGGTATCACCGTCTCAGATGGCGGGAGGCAAGCAGGTCAGGTTTGCGGACCTTCTGGAGAGTTATCGCAAAGGTCTCGGCCCGTCGAACGAGACGGGTGAGGGGGAGGCGGAGCGCGCGTGGGGAAGCGCCGCAGAGGCGGTGGTGGCGCGGTGGTTGCTGACCACGGCGCTGGTGGCTGAAATGGACCGGGGCCTGAATCGGCACATGACGTCGGGCAAAGGCAGCGGTCCTCATATGTATTCCCTGGCGCAGGAGCATCTGGCGGTGAATGCCAGTTCGGTGCTGTTCAGGAGGTCAGTACTGGAGGATGACGATCGAGGCCTGGTGGCGAGCATGCGCTACAGGGATCCGTTGCTTACTCGTATCCGCCCGTTTTCGCATCGGTTCGAGCCCATTTGGTGGCGGTTTGGAGCGAGGCGTGTATTACTGGACGTGCGATCGAACTCGGTTCCGGAGGGGGCAGAGGGCTCGACAGAGCAGGGTTTTGAAGCGGATGTCGAGTACGCCGATTTTGCATTCTCGCGGCAGGAAGCGGAGGCAGGGGACTTTATTTTGCCGAGCGCAGGAGGGTCGGCGGTAGTCTTTCGGGTAAACGGCGCGGAAAACGGGGTGCTGCAATTAGGCTTGTGTTTGGATGAGAGATTGACTGGGTCGGAGAGCACGGGGGCTGGTTCTGAGGAGGCGCGGGGAATAAAGGATGGTTACTTGGTCAGGAATCCCGATAGGGTGGATTACTATGCGGGGATGCTGGCCATTTACATGTTTCATTTCCTGGTATCGGAAGGTTCGAAGGCCGGTAGCAGGAGAAGGGATTTTCCAGCGTCGGCATATGGCAGAATCCAGGATTTCCCCTTGAAATTTTCTGCAACTCCATCCGAACGAAATCGGGGAGTGCCGACTGGCGATTGGCCGGGTATAAGGCGGTATACCTTGCAGCTGATTATGTGGCTGTCATTGGGCGGGTTTTATTTCGACCGAACCGGTAACAGATGGGTTGGCGAAGAAGAAAAGTGGCGGTGTGTGCATCGAGAGGTAGTCGAATGGAGCGAGGCGGTTTATAAAGTGGCCGATGCAAAGGTAGCGGTTGCGGGACTGAATTTGCTGAAGGGAATAGAGGAGCGGAGCCTGGTTGAGACTGTCGCAGGCGGCGGAGTCGAGGGCGTCAGCTCGGAGGAATGGGAGCGTGTTTGCAAAGAGTATCTCGGCACTGCGGAAACGGAAGCGATTGGCTCTGATGGTGAAGAGAAGAAGCCGCCGGAACCAAGGGGCGGGGGGTGGAAGCTCTCGATAAGCGACATTTTCGGGAGAGGGGGCAGCTAGAGCGTGATCCGTTCCATCAGAAGCAACTGCCTTTGCCGGGTAGCTTCCGGCCTTGACCTCACCGGCCTTGACCTCATTCGTCGCCCCGGACCCCGATCCGGGGCCCAGCCTCGACCGGTTCGCCCTGGCGGCGAACGCCGGGAGATGGCCCCCGGATCTCCGCTTCGCTCCGTCCGGGGTGACGGTTGAGGTTACGTGGACGAGGTCGTTTCAACACGAACGGATCAAGCGCTAGCCGACGGACGCCCGTAAACGGGAGGACGGCGCCGACCCCCCGCGGCCCTCACATCACCGCGCCGACCTGCCAGGGGATGAACTCCGCTGTGCCGAGGCCCTGGGCTTCGGACTTGGTGGCTTCGCCGGAGGCGACGGCGAGGAACTTGTCGAAGATCTCGCTTCCAACCTCGGCCACGGTCGCCGCGCCGTCGGTAATCGTGCCGCAATTGACGTCCATGTCCTCTTCGAGGCGGCGGTACATCTCGGTGTTGGTGGCGAGCTTGATCGAGGGCACCGGCTTGTTGCCATAGACCGAGCCGCGCCCGGTGGTGAAGCAGACGAGGTTCGCGCCGGACGCCACCTGCCCGGTGATGGAGCAGGGGTCGTAGCCGGGGCTGTCCATGAACACGAAGCCCTTGCGGTCGATGGGCTCGCCATAGCGGTAAACCCCGGCAAGGTTGGTGGTGCCGCCCTTGGCCGCTGCGCCCAGCGACTTCTCCAGGATGGTCGTCAACCCGCCCGCCTTGTTGCCGGGCGAGGGGTTGTTGTTCATCTCGCCGCCATTGCGCTCGGTATAGTCCTCCCACCAGCGGATGCGCTCGATGAGCTTGCGGCCGGTGCGCTCGTCCACGGCCCGGCGGGTCAGCAGATGCTCCGCGCCGTAGATTTCCGGCGTCTCGGCCAGCACGCCGGTGCCGCCATGGCGCACCAGCATGTCAACGGCCGAGCCCAGCGCCGGGTTGGCGGTAATGCCGGAATAGCCGTCCGAGCCGCCGCATTGCAGCGCAACGGTGAGTTCCGAGGCCGCAACGGGCTGGCGCCGCGCGCGGTCCGCCTCCGGCAGCATGTCGCGGATGAGGTCGCGGCCCCGCTCCACCGTGCGCCGCAGGCCGCCGGTCTCCTGGATGTTCATGGTGCTGAGGAAGGGGCCGCGCTCCAGCCCGTAGGCTTCGAGCAGGAAGTCGATCTGGTTGACCTCGCAGCCGAGCCCGACCAGCACGATGCCGGCGAAGTTCGGGTGGCGCGCATGGCCCCAGAGCACGCGCTGGAGGTTGTCGTAGCCGTCTCCGGCCCCGGCCATGCCGCAGCCGGTCGAGTGGGTGAGCGCCACGACGCCGTCCACATGGCTGTAGTCCGCCAGGATGCGGTCCTCCACCGCCTCGGCGATGAAGCGCGCGGCGGTGGCCGAGCAGTTCACGCTGGTCAGCACGCCGATATAGTTCCGCGTGCCGACGCCGCCGTTCGCACGCAGATAGCCCCGGAAGCTCGCCCGCTCGCCTTCGGGCACGAAATCGACCGGCTTCATGTCCCGCCCGATGGCGTAGTCGCGCTCGAAATCGCCCATGGCGCAGTTGTGGACATGGACATGCGCGCCGGCCTCGACCGGCTCGCTGGCGAAGCCGATGATCTGGTCGTATTTGCGCACCGGCTCGCCCGCCGCAATCGGGCGCGTGGCGATCTTGTGCCCGGCCGGCACGACATCGAGCGCGGTGACGCTCTCGCCCGGAAGCTCGGTTCCGGAGAGGATATCGACGCGCGCGACAACCACATTGTCTTCGGGCGCAAGGCGGATGAAGAGGGTCATGGACAGGCGCGCCTCCTAAGCGGCGAGAAGGTTGTGGAGTTCGCCGGCGCGGCCGGGGGCGTCGAAATCCCAGGCAAGCGCGCTCAGCACCTCGGTCGCCTCGCCCAGCGCCGGTTCGGCGAGCGAGCGGAACTTTGCTTCCAGGTCGGCGCGGGAGAGCGGGTTGCCCGGATTACCGCGCGCCATGGCCGTTTCGCGCCGGTCGCTCGCGCCATCGAACCACTGGATTTCCAGCGCCGCCGAGCGCGTGTCCCGGCCGGGTTCGGCCACCGGCTCGACGCGGGCGAGCACCGAGCGCAGGTCCGGATCGGTCAGCGTCCCGGCGGTGAAATCGCCTTCCACCGCGGAGCGGCCGGCAAGGCCCAGCGCCGTGCAGAAGGCGAGGCTGAACTTGCCTTCGAGCGGGGTTTGCGGGTCGGCCTTGCCGGCAAGGCGGATTGCGGCCGGATTGACGCGAAGCTCGATGTGCCGGGCCTCGCGGCCGGCCGCCTCCGGCGCCAGCGCCCGCGCGGCGTCGATGACCGGATGGGTCAGCAGGCAGGCGGCATAGGGCTTGACCGTGTTGCGCAGCAGCTCCCAGCCATCGTCGAAATCCACCTCGCCAATGCCCGCCGCGCCGTCCTGCACCAGCGCGCTGCCGAGCCCGCCTTCGGCTTCCAGCAGGGTCTCGGACGCCTCGAAGCCGGCGGCCGCAAGCTCCGCCGCCAGCACGCCGTTCATCGCCGCCTTGCCGGCATGGAAGGGCTTGGCATGGGTGCCGAACGAGCCGGTCAGGCCGCCGGCCTGCGTGGCGGCGGCGCCGAGCGCGCGGGCGATGCCGTCCTCGTCCAGCCGCAGCAGCACGGCCGCGGCAACCGCCGCGCCGAGCGCGCCGAAAATGCCGGTGGAGTGCCAGCCGCGGAGATTGGCCACCCCGCCGATGCCGTTGCCGAGGCGCGCGCCCGCTTCGAAGCCGGCGATGAAGGCGGCCATCATGTCCCGGCCCTCGGCGCCGGTCTGCTGCCCCACGGCCAGGGTTGCCGACCAGACGGGTGCGGAAAGATGCGCCGTCGCGCCGACATGGGTGTCGTCATAGTCGAGGCAGTGGGCGAAGGTGCCGTTCACGAGCGCCGCTCCGGCCGCGCAGGTCGTGCCGCCGAGGGCGATGCGCGCCCTGCCCTCGGCCCGCCAGCCCTCGACGACGCGGCGCACCGCCCTGCCGGCGGGCTCGCCGCGCGCGCCGAGCGTGACGCCCAGCGTGTCGAGCAGGCAGGCCCTCGCCGCCTCCATGACCTCGGGCGGCCAGTTCCGGCCGGGGGCTGCCGCCGCCCAGGACGCCACGCGCCGGATCGTTTCGTTTTCGCTCATGCCGTCGTCCTTCCTCGCGCCGCGGCCGCTCCGCCGGTTACGGTTCTCCGCAGGCGCCCCAGACCTCGTCGCTCCTGAGCCAGCCTCTATAGCCTTCGACCGATACTTCGCACCAGCCTTCCCGGCGTTCGAGCACCGAGAGCAGCACGCCGGGCTCCAGCCGGGCCAGCCCGCCGGCATCGGGCGCGGGCGACCGCCGCAGCAGCCGCAACGGCCGTTTCGCCCCGGTGACGATGGCGCGCGGCCAGTCCGACAACAGGTGCGCGCTCATCCAGCCGACCTCTCCCGAAGGGTCCTCGATCTGCCGCCAGTCGAAATGCTCCTTGACGATCCGCACCGGCAGGCCCCGCCGGCGGAATTGCCAGCGCACCGCATAGGTCGTGCTTGGCCCGACCCGGAGATTGGCCTCCGTTGCGCGGATCGCGGCATAGCGCGGCAATGGCAGGCCGGTGAGCCGGTCGCCGGCGGATGCGGCAACGCTCCAGAGGCAGGCGAGGGCTGCAACGGCGCTCCGGCGGAAGGTCATCGCCGGGCTTCCGGCCAGATAATCAGCACCAGCGCCAGCACGGCCAGCCCCTCGACGGCGATGACGATGACCGCCGTGTAGGCGCCCAGCCATTCCGCCAGCAGGCCGAGATGCAGGAAGCCGATGGGCGCGGTGCCGATGCAGATGGTCAGCACGCCCATGGCGCGGTTGCGCATTTCCGGACTGGCGCCCAGATATGTCAGGGTCGACTGCATGGTCGAGAAACACGCGCCTCCGATGCCGGCCGCAACCAGAATTGTGCCAGAAAGCAGGAACCAGGGCGAGGCCGCGAACACGATGGCGGCCGCCATGTAGGACGCGACGCCGAGGAAATAGAGGCGCCGGAACCAGGCCGCGCGGACGAACCAGGCGATGCCGAGCGCGCCGACCAGCGCCCCCAGCCCTTCGGCGCTCTGCAGCACGCCGACGGGGAATGCCGAAAGGCCCAGACCCTCCTTGCCGATCACCGGCACCATGGAGGTCATCGGGAACCCCCAGATATTGAAGATGACGGTCACGGCCAGCGTGGCCATCAGCGGCCGGTTGGTGCGGATGTAGCGGAAACCGTCCCGAAGGGCGGTCAACACGCCGGCGGGCGCCGCGCCCGGCCGCGCGAAACCGTCGACGCGCACGCGCACCATCAGCATCAGCGAGATCAGATTGAGCGCGGTGCCGGCAAAGAACGCCCCGGAAATGCCGATGCCCTCCAGCAGCGCGCCGCCCGCGACGGGGCCGAGCATCCGGGTTGCGTTGTTGGTGGCGGTGTCGAACCCCATCGCCTGGGCAACCTGGCCGTCCCCGGCAATGTCCGCGAGCATGGTGCGCCTGAGCGGCATTTCGCCGGACCACACCATGCCGTTCACAAACGCGCCCAGCGCGACATGCCAGAGCTTCAGCTCGTCCAGGGCCGCCAGAACGCCCAGCGTCGTCGAACACGCGGCCAGGATGCACAGCCCCGCCATCACCAGCGCCCGGCGGTCGAAGCGCTCGGCCAGGGAGCCCGCCAGCGCCCCGAACAGCATGAGCGGCAGAAACCGCAGCACGAACATGAGCGTCACGTCGAACGCCGAGCCGGTCAGGTCGAATACCCACACGCCGACCGCGAGAACCTCCAGCCAGCGATGCACGTTGGAGAGCGAGCCGGAGATCCAGACGCGCCGGAACGCGACATTGCCGATGAGGGCGAAGGGGCTTATGGTCCGGACCACCGGATTGGAACACCCCAACCTGGGCCGGGGCGCTGTCCTGCAGGCCGGCCCGGCGGCTGGCTCCCGGGCGCATCCCGCCCGGAACAGGAACGGCCGCAATGCTCTACGCGCTCCACGAAATGCAGCGCATCGCCTGGGCGCCGGCCCGCGTGATGGCCGAGGCGGGACGGCAGGCGGCGGCGAATCCGCTGTCGCCGGTTTCCTGGCATCCTGCGGGGCGGGCGCTCGGCGCGTTCTGCGAGATGTTCGAGCGCACGAGCCGCCGGCACGGCAAGCCCGAATTCGGCATCCGGCATGTGGAAACGGGGGGCCGCCGGTCGGCGGTCCGGGAAGAGGTGGCGGTTTCGCTGCCTTTCTGCGACCTGCTGCATTTCGCGCGCGACGACCGGGCGGGAGACCCGGCGGTTCTGGTTGTGGCGCCCCTTTCCGGACATTTCTCCACCCTGCTTCGCGACACGGTTCGCGGCCTGCTCGCAGAGCACGACGTCTATATCACCGACTGGCAGGATGCCCGCCAGGTGCCGGCCGTCCGGGGCCCGTTCACGCTCGACGACTATATCGACACTCTCCTCGCGTTTCTCGCCCATGTCGGGCCGCAAGCGCATCTCGTCGCGGTCTGCCAGCCGTCCGTGCCGGTCCTTGCGGCGACGGCGCTGCTTGCCGCCGCCGGCGAGGCCGGGCCCCGGTCGCTTGTCCTGATGGGCGGTCCCGTCGATACCCGCGTCGGCGTCACCAGGGTCAACCAATTCGCAAAGGCCCACAGCCGGCGCTGGTTCGAGCAGATGCTGATTCAGACCGTGCCTCCCCTTTATCCGGGATTCGGACGGCGGGTCTATCCGGGCTTCATGCAGCTCTCCGGCTTCATGGGCATGAATCTGGACCGCCATGTGGGCGCGCATCTGCGCATGTTCGAGCATCTTGTCGCCGGAGACGGCGAGAGCGCCGAGGCGCACCGCCGCTTCTACGACGAATATCTTGCCGTCATGGACATGCCGGCGGAGTATTTCCTGGACACGGTGGAGCGGGTCTTCCGGGAGCACCATCTTCCGCGCGGCCTGTTCACCCACCGCGGCCGGCCGGTGGAGCCGGCGGCGATCCGGGATACGGCGCTGATGACCGTCGAAGGCGAACTCGACGACATTTCCGGCGTCGGGCAGACGGAAGCGGCCCATGCCCTTTGCCGCAACGTGCCGGCGGAGCGGCGCCGCCACCGCCTGCAACCCGGCGTCGGCCATTACGGCATCTTCAACGGCAGGCGATGGCGGAACGAGATTCTGCCGGACATTGCCGATTTCATTCGCGCCGCCCATTCCTGAGGAGCCCGGAAACCGATGACCGAAACAGTGCGCGCAGGCGAACCGCAGGGCGTTGCCGTCGCAACCCTGACGCCGATGACCGCCGGGCTGGAGCCGGATTTCGAGCGGTTCGCGGCCCATTGCCGCCGGATGCTGGACCGGGGCGCCAACCTGCTGGCGGTGCTCGGCACGACGGGAGAGGCCAATTCGCTGGGCGTCGACGAAAAGCTCCGCCTGCTCGACGCGCTCGGCGCCTCGGACATACCCGGCGAGACCCTGCTGCCCGGCACCGGGACCTGCTCCATCGCCGACACGGTGATCCTGACCCGCAAGGCGCTCGAGGTCGGCTCCGCGGGCGTCGTCATGCTGCCGCCCTTCTACTACAAGGGCGTGTCGGATGCGGGCCTGCATGCCGCCTATGAGGAAGTCATCCAGCGCGTGGGCGATTCCCGCCTGCGGATCTACTTCTACAACTTCCCCTTCAATTCCGGCGTGCCGATCTCGCACGATCTGATCGAAGGCCTGCTGGCCGCCTATCCGGGCACGGTTGCCGGCATCAAGGACAGTTCCGGCGACCTCGACAACATGCTGGCCATGTGCCGGCGCTTTCCGGGTTTCGGCGTCTTTGCGGGCTCGGAGCAATTCCTGCTGCCGGTGCTGGAGGCGGGCGGCGCCGGCTGCATTTCCGCCACGGCGAACGTCACCATCCGGCTGTGCGCGGAGGTTCTGGCGGCGGTGAAGGCGGGCGAGGACGCCGGTCCCCTGCAGGAGCGCCTGTCCGCGTGGCGCCTCGCGATCCAGTCGCAGCCGCTGATCCCGGCGCTCAAGGCGATCGTGGCCCGGAGCACCGGCGACGATGAATGGCTTCCGCTCCGGCCGCCGCTCACGGCCCTCGACCGGGCGTCCGGCGCCGCGCTGACCGAGGCGCTGAATGCGGCCGGATTCGCGCCGGCGGCCTGAAAGGCGTTCGGGAGGCTTGTCGGCCTTGCCCGAGTGCGACAATTTGTGCTAGCAGGAAAGCCGCTTCCGGCGGAGGTGCTTGTGCCCCTGAGAGCCCTGCTGCTTTGTATCGCGGCTGCGGCGGCGATGCTGCCGGGGGCGGTCCGGGCCGATGACGGCTATCCCGCCCGCACCGTGGAATGGGTGGTCCCGTTCGGGCCCGGCGGTGGCTCGGACCGCTGGGCGCGCATCATGTCTTCGGCGGCGATCGATGCGTTCGGCCAAGCTTGGCATGTGCGCAACCGGGGCGGCGAGGAAGGCCGGCTCGGCTGGCGCTACATGCTCTCCCGGCCGTCCAACGGATATACCGTCCTCCAGGGCAGCATGACGCCGGCCATCGCGGCGCTCAGGGACCCGGGCTCCGGCTTCAGCCCGGAAGACGTGAAAATCGCAGCCTTCATCTCGTCCATAAAGACGCACCTGGTCGCCCTGCCGGAGTCCGGTTTCGACAGCTGGGACGCGCTGACGACCCGCGCGCCTTCGGCCGCCCCGCCGCGAATCGGGGGAACGCCGGCGGTTCTGCTCGCCGCCGCGACCGGCCTCGACAGGCTCGGCGTCTCCGCCACGCTGCACACCTATTCCGGCACCGGCGAGGCCGTGGAGGCGCTGATGGCAGGACAGGTCGACATGGCGGCCGTGAGCACCTCGACAGTGTTCTCGCTTGCCGGGCGGGCATCTCCGGTCATCAATATCGGCGCGCGGGACAATACGCCGGCGATCAAGGAGAAGATCGGCGACGTGCCCTGGATCGGCGCGCTGGGGGCGGTCGGCATCGGGGTTCCGCGCTGGGTGGGCGTCCACCCGGACACGCCGGACGAGGTGGTGGAACGCATTTCCGAAGGCGTGGGCAAGGTCCTTGCCGACAAGTCGGTCGTCAAGCTGATGGCCAAGCTCGGCGAGGAGATCCACTTTCTGCCGCAGGACGCGGCCGCCGCCGCCTACGGCGAGCTGCTGGCGCGCATGAAGGAACTTCTCGGCCGGATGCCGTAGGCTGGCGGCCATTCGTTTGCGCTATGGCGAGGCTGCCAGGTTTCGGTTAGCATTTGCAGGATGACCGGGAAGGTAGAAGTGCCGCTTGCCGCCGACCTTGGCGAGCTGTCCCGCCTGGCGGAGGCCGTGGAGGACTTCGGCGGGGCGAACGGCCTGCCGCCCGGCGCGGTGTTCAAGCTCAATCTCTGTTTCGACGAACTGATCACCAACGCCATTTCCTACGGGTTCGACGCGCTGGACGAGGCGGCCCTCTCCGTGGAGCTGTCCGTGCGCGACGGCGCCGTGATTGCGGAGATTCGCGACAACGGCCGCCCGTTCGACCCGTTCACCGAAGCGCCGGACGCCGACACCACGCTGCGCGTGGAGGAGCGGCCCGTCGGCGGGCTCGGCGTCCTGCTGGTGCGCGAATCGATGGACGGTTTTTCCTATGAGCGGCGTGACGGTTTCAATGTGGTCACTCTGCGCCTGAAGCTCGACGGGGCGGAGACTCCGTGACGGAGGAAGCCCGCCGGTCGCTTTTCGACGAGTCGGTCGGCCGGGCCCCCGGACGCGGCAGGCTCGCCGGGCGGCGAATCCTGGTCGTGGGCGCCGGCCAGCGCGACATCGACGACCCCGACCCGCCGATCGGCAACGGCCGCGCGGCGTCCGTCCTCTATGCCCGGGAAGGCGCCAGGGTCGCCTGTGCGGACATATCCGGCCCGGCGGCCGGGGCGACGGCGGACGCGATTGCAGCGGAGGGCGGACACGCCATCGCCATCGATGCGGACGTGGCGGACCCGTTGGCGGTCGAAGCCATGACGGCCCGCGCCGCAGAGTGGCTGGGCGGGCTGGACGGGCTGCTGCTGAATGTGGGCGTCAGCGGCCCTCCGCTGGGTCTGGACGGCGAGACCCCGGATGAGTGGGACCGGGTGATGGCGATCAATCTGCGCAGCCATATGCTCGCCTGCCGGGCCGCCCTGCCGAGGATGGCCGACGGCTCCAGCATCGTGTTCATCGCGTCGATCTCCGGCATGCGTCCCAACAGCCGCAAACCCTCCTACGACACGTCCAAGACGGCGTTGAAGGGGCTTTGCGGCCATGTCGCCCAGGAGGGCCACGAGCGCGGAATCCGCGCCAACATCGTGGCCCCCGGCCTGATGGATACCGCGCTCGGCCGCGACGCCAGCCGCCGGCGCCCCGCCCGGAACGAGGGACCGCTGCCCTTCGGCCGCCAGGGCACGGGCTGGGAGACCGCCTATGCGTCCCTGTTCCTGATGTCGAACGAGAGCGCCTATATCACCGCGCAGACCCTGGTGGTCGATGGCGGCCTGATCGACCTGTGGTGGCGCGCCGGTTGACGGCCGGCGGCGCTGGAGCGCCGGAGCGCCCGGTTCTATAAGGAGCGGCCGGAACCGCGGGGCGCAAAAGGCGGAAGGATGCTGGACCTCAGGTGGATAAGGGAGAGCCCGGAGGCGCTCGACCGGGCGCTGGCGCGCCGGGGAGAGCCGCCTGCGGCGGCCCGGGTGAGCGCGCTCGACGCCGAGCGGCGCGGCTGCCAGACCCGTTTTCAGGAATGCCGCCAGCGCCGCAATGCGCTGTCGCGCGAGATCGGCAAGGCCAAGGCCGCCGGCGAGCCGGCGGACGCGCTGATCGCGGAGGTCTCGCGCCTCAAGGATGCGGAGCGCGAAGCCGAGGACGCCGAGCGCAAGGCGGCTGCGGAACTGGACGCGCTGCTCGCGGGCCTGCCCAATCCGCCGGGCGACGACGTGCCGGACGGCGCCGGCGAAGAGGACAATGTCGAACTGCGCCGGACCGGCGCGCCGCCGGAATTCGATTTCGCGCCGAAGGACCATGTCGAACTGGGCGAGGCGCTCGGCCTGATGGATTTCGAACGCGCGGCCTTTCTTTCCGGCGCCCGGTTCGTCCTGCTGCGCGGCGCTCTGGCCCGTCTGGAGCGGGCGCTTGCCCAGTTCATGCTGGACACGCACACGGAGGAATTCGGCTATGAGGAGGTCTCGCCGCCCTCGCTGGTGCGCAGCCCGGCGCTGTTCGGCACGGGCCAGCTTCCCAAATTCGAGCATGACCTGTTCAGGACCGATACGGATCACTGGCTGATCCCGACAGCGGAAGTGCCCCTGACCAACATGGCGGCGGGCCGCATTCTGGCGGAGGAGGACCTGCCGCTGCGTTTTGCCGCCTTCACGCCCTGCTACCGTTCGGAAGCCGGGTCGGCCGGGCGCGATACGCGCGGCATGATCCGCCAGCACCAGTTCTACAAGGTCGAGATCGTTTCGGTGACCCATCCCGACAGGTCGGCCGAAGAGCATGAGCGGATGACGCTGGCGGCGGAAGCGATCCTGGAGCGCCTGGAGCTTCCTTACCGCCGCGTCCTGCTCTGCGCGGGCGATATGGGGCCCGCCGCCCGCAAGACCTACGATCTGGAAGTCTGGCTGCCGGGGCAGGGCGCCTACCGGGAAATCTCCAGCTGCTCCAATTGCGGCGATTACCAGGCGCGGCGCATGAATGCGCGTTTCCGCCCGGCCGGCGGCAAGGGAACCCGCTTCGTGCATACGCTGAACGGTTCCGGCCTTGCGGTCGGCCGGACCCTGATCGCCTTGCTCGAAAACGGTCAGCAGCCGGACGGGTCCATCCTTCTGCCGCCGGCGATCCGTCCCTATATGGGCGGATGCGAGCGCCTTGAATAGGAAACGGCCGGGCGCCGCAAAGCGCGGCGGGCAAGACGCGCCCCCGACGCCGGGCGCCACGCGCGCGCGGATGCTCATGATGCTGCGCCGGTCGGGGGTGATCGACGCGGACGTGCTGGCGGCCATCGAACGCACGCCGCGGGACGCCTTCGTGCCGGCCCTGTTCCGCGACCGGGCCTATGAGGACACGGCATTGCCCATCGGCAACGGCCAGACGATCAGCCGCCCGAGCGTCGTCGCCTTCATGACGGCCATGCTGGCGCCCGGACCGCGGATGCGCGTGCTGGAGATCGGAACCGGGTCGGGCTACCAGGCGGCCGTGCTGACCCGGCTCTGCCGCAGGGTCTACACCATGGAGCGGCACCGCTCCCTCCTCTCCGAGGCGGAGGAGCGGTTCGAGCGGCTCGGGCTCACCAACATCACCACGCGCTGCGGCGACGGCGTGCGCGGCTGGCCCCGCGCGGGCCAGTTCGACCGCATTCTGGTCACCGCGGCGGCGGACGACGTGCCCACCGCGCTCGTCGAACAGCTCGCCGAGGGCGGGCGGATGCTGGTCCCGGTCCGGGAGCATGACGGCGTGCAACGGCTGGTTTGCCTGTCCCGGACGGCGGACGGCGTTCAGGTCGAAACCCTGCGCGAAGCCTCGTTCGTCCCGCTGGTCGGCGCCTATGACGAGACGGCGCCGCAGGAGGCCGCGCCATGATGCGGGCGGGCGCCCTCCTTGCGGCGCTGCTGCTTTGCGGCTGCGGCTGGGTCGAAGTCGGCGACCCCGGCAAGGCGGACCGCAAGCCCCGGGCGGCGGACCCTCCGAAGGCCGTTTCGGAGGCTGGCCGGATCCGGGTGCGAAAGGGCGACAGCGTCTATCTGATCGCGAGGCGCCACGGCGTGGCGATGCGCGACATCATCGAGCGCAACGGACTCACGGCGCCCTACCGCCTTCGGGAAGGGCAGATGCTGGTCCTGCCGGCCCCGCGCAAACATCTGGTGCAGGCCGGCGACTCGGTGTGGCTGCTGTCCCGCCGCTACGACGTGCCGTTCGCCGCGCTGGTGCGCGCCAACGGGTTGAAGAAGCCCTACACGATCTACAAGGGCACGACGCTCCGCATCCCCAGGGGACCGGAACCCCTGCCCAAAGATGTCGTGAAGCCGCGCGCAAGGCCGGCGCCCGATCCGGCCCCGAAAGCGACCGGTCCGAAGACCGCCGCCGGGACGCCGCCGCTCCCCAGCCCGTCGCCGGTCGCCGCGGCGGACGCGGCCCCGCCCGCCCGGTCGGGAGACGCCACGCCCGTTCCGCGGTCCACCCCGCCGTCCGCCGCGGCCGCCGCCTCGACATCGGCCCCGGCGCCGCGTCCGCCGGCCGCGGAAAAACCCGCGCCGAGGACCGTGGCCGAGCCGCCCCGGTCGCCGGTCCAGACGGCCCTGAAGCCGCTGCCGCCCCGCGCGGGCCGGTTCCTGCGCCCCGTGACCGGGCCCGTCGTCACCGGTTTCGGGCCGCAGCCGGACGGCCTGCACAATGACGGGATCAACATAGCCGCGCCGCGCGGCGCGGCCGTGCATTCGGCCGAGGCGGGGCGGGTGGCCTATTCCGGCAACGAGCTTCCGGGCTACGGCAACCTGCTGCTCATCAGGCACCGGGGAGGCTGGGTGTCCGCCTATGCCCACAATGACCGCCTCCTGGTCGGACGGGGCGACGAGGTCCGGCGCGGCCAGAGGATCGCCGTGGTGGGCAGCAGCGGCCGGGTGACGACCCCGCAACTCCATTTCGAGCTTCGAAGACAGGGACGGGCCGTCGACCCGGTCCCGCATCTCGAAGGCGGCTAGGGGGCATGGCCCCGCCCCGGACTCCGGGGTCTTGGGGCCGGGAGGCGAAACGATGAGCGACATCACGACCGTTATCCGCAAGGCGTCCTGGATCGCGGCTTGGGACGGCGACCGCCACCGCTATCTCCGCGACGGGGACGTGGCCTTTACCGGGGACCGGATCGTGCAGGTCGGCGGCCGCTACGAAGGCGCCGCGGACCGGGCTATCGACGGCTCGCGCCGCTTCGCCATGCCGGGCCTCGTCAACCTCCATTCGCACCCGCACACGGAGCCCGCCTACAAGGGCGTGCGGGAGGACCACGGCGTGCCCGAGATGTACGACACCGGGCTCTATGAGCGCATGTGCGCCTTCGTCCTGGACGCGGAAGGCCGCCGGGCGGGGATGGAGATGGCCTATGCCGAGCTGCTGCTCTCCGGCGTCACCACCGTGGTCGATCTCTCCGGGCCGGTGGAAGGCTGGCTCGATTGCGCGGGCCGGAGCGGCCTTCGCTATTATATCGGCCCCTATTTCGCCGATGCCGGCTGGACGCTGCGGGACCGGCACCGGCTCCGCTTCGACTGGGACGAGGCTGCGGGGCGCCGCGCCTTCGAGGCGGCCGCCCGCGTCATCGAGGAGGCGGAGCGCCATCCCGGCGGCCGGCTGCGCGGCATCGTCTTTCCCGGACAGATCGAGACCTGCACCGAATCGACCCTGCGCGACGCGGCCGCGTTTGCGCGCGAGACGGGGCGTCCGCTCACCACCCACATTTCGCAGTCCAAGGTCGAGTTCCACGAGATCGTGGACCGGCACGGCAAGACGCCGCTCGAATATGCCGCCGATATCGGCTTTCTCGGCCCCGACGCCATTCTCGGCCATGCCATATTCATCGACGAGCACCCCGACATCCGCTGGCGCGGCGACGCCGATCTCGGCCGCCTTGCGGAGTCCGGCGCGTCGGTGGCGCACTGCCCCTCGCCCTTCGCCCGCTACGGGCAGGCGATGAACCATTTCGGCCGCTACCGGGCGCGCGGGGTCAATGTGGGCATCGGCACCGATGTCGCGCCCCACAATCTCGCCGAGGAGATGCGCCTCGCCATCCTGCTGGCCCGCGTGATGGCGGGCGACTACCGCGCCGTGGACACGGGCGAGATGTTCCGCGCCGCCACCGTGGGCGGGGCGGATGCGCTCGGGCGCGGCGATCTCGGCAGGCTGGAGGCCGGCGCGAAGGCGGACATCGTGCTGCTCGACCTCGACCATCCCGCCATGCGCCCGGCGCGCGACCCGCTGCGCATCTTCCTGTTCGAGGCGGCCGACCGCGCGGTCCGCGAGGTCTTCGTGGACGGGCTGGCGGTCGTGGAGAATGGCAGGCCCCTGCATCTCGACCCGGAGGAAGCGGCGGGCCGGCTCGAAGAGTCCCAGGCGCGGATGCTCGCGGAAGCCCCCGCGCGGGACTTCCTGGGCCGCGCCGGAGACGAGATCGCGCCCCATTCGCTTCCCCTCTGACCCTCCCCGCCGCAGGAGCGCCGCGATGCCGACGCCGCTTCCCAACCTCTCCATCGACGCCGAACGCCTCCGGTCCACGCTCGACCGTTCCTCCGCAATCGGGACCGGCCCCAGGGGCGGGTTGCGGCGCCTCGCGCTCTCCGACAGCGACGGGGAGATGCGCGACCAATTCGTGGAATGGTGCGAGGCTGGCGGCTTCCGGGTCGCGGTGGATGCCGCCGGCAGCATCTTCGCCCGGCGCGCGGGGCGGGAGGACAGCCTGCCGCCGGTCATGATCGGCAGCCATCTCGACACGCAGGCGGCGGGCGGGCGCTTCGACGGAATCCTGGGGGTGCTGGCGGGACTGGAGGTCCTGCGCACGCTCGACGACAACGCCGTCGCCACGAAACGGCCCATAGAGGTCGTCAACTGGACCAATGAGGAGGGCGCGCGCTTCGCGCCGCCGATGGCGGCCTCGCGCGTCTTCGCCGGGCTCGCAACCGTGGAGTGGCTGCACGATCTCAAGGACGATGACGGCATCCGCTATGGCGACGAGCTCCGGCGGATCGGCTATCTGGGCGAAGCGCCGGTCGGCGGGCGGGCGCTCGATTCCTATTTCGAGTTGCATATCGAGCAGGACTCGCTGCTGGAGGAAGCGGGCGTGTCGGTCGGCGTGGTGACCGGCGGCTATTACAGCCATGCGCTCAACTGCGTCTTCCGCGGCGAGTGCGCCCATACCGGGCCGACCGAGATGAAGCTGCGCCGGAACGCGATGATGGGCGCGGCCTATTTCCTCGCCGCCGTCAACGACATCGGCTGGGACTACGAGCCGGTCGGCCGCACGTCCGCCTCGCGCATGCAGATCTGGCCGAACCGCTTCGGCATCCTGCCGGAATATGCCGAAGTGACCGTCGATATGCGCCACAAGGACCGCGCGGTCACGGACGAGATGGTGGAGAAGACGCGCGCGGCGCTGGCGCGGGCGGCCGGGAAGGCGCAGGTCGAGGCCGAAATCACGGCCGAATGGACCTTCGGCGACGAGGTGTTCGACCCCGAATGCACCGGCCTGGTGCGGCAGGCGGCCGAGGCGCGCGGCACATCCTGCATGGACATGCGCAGCATCGCCGGCCACGACGCCTACTACATCTCGCGCATCGCGCCGACGGCGCTGATATTCAGCCCCTGCATCGGCGGCATCACCCACAATGAGGCGGAAGACATCCCCTGGAAGCCGACCGTCGAGGCGGTCAACGTGCTGCTCGACGCCGTCCTCGCCCGCGCCGACCGCTGACCCCCGCGAGAAATCCGGAATGTCCTCCATGAAACATATCGTTGCCGCAGCCGTCCTTCTGGCTGCTACTCATGCGAACGCCCAGACGCCGGGCGGCATGGTCGAATGGCCCTATGTCGGCGGTGGGCAGGCGCAGACGAAATATTCGACGGTGGGGGACATAACGGCCGCCAATGTGGGCGAACTGAAGATCGCCTGGCAGTGGAACCCGAAAGAGGCCCCGCTTGCGCAGTACGGCACCCGGCCGGGCCCGTTCCAGGCGACGCCGGTCATGGTCGACAATGTGCTCTACCTCTCGACCATGTACACGCGCGTGGCGGCTCTCGACGCGGAAACGGGCACGGAACTCTGGACCTTCGATCCCAGGGTCTATGAAGGCGGACCCAAGGGCGCGGGGCCGAGGGGCTTCAAGCACCGGGGCGTTGCATACTGGAGCGGCGGGGACGAGCGCCGCATCTTCCTCAACAGCCGCGACCGGCTCTACGCCATAGACGCCGCGACGGGCAGGCCGGACGCGGGCTTCGGCGAGGGCGGAAGCGTGTCGCTGACCGACGCCTTCGCCCGCCCGGTGACCCGGTTCGAGTTCGACCAGACCTCGCCGCCGGTCGTGTTCGAGGACCTGGTGATCGTGGGCAGCCGCATTCCCGACCGCCTGCAGCGCAAGTTCGACCCGCCGGGAACCGTGCAGGCCTTTGATGCGCGCACCGGCGAGCGCCGCTGGGTGTTCTTCACCGTCCCGCAATCGGCCGACGAGTTCGGCGCGGACACCTGGGAGAACGGGTCCTGGCGCTACACTGGCCACGCCAATGTCTGGGGGCTGATGTCGGTCGATGTCGAACGCGGCCTCCTTTACGTGCCGACAAGCACGCCGAGCAGCGACTATTGGGGCGGCCGCCGGCCCGGCGCGAACCTCTTCGCCGAGTCTCTGGTCTGCCTCGACGCGCGCACGGGCAAGCGGAAGTGGCATTTCCAGACGGTGCATCACGGCGTGTGGGACTACGACCTCGCCGCGGCGCCGAATCTTGTGACGATCAATGTGGACGGACGCGAGATCGACGCGGTGGCGCAGGTCTCCAAGCACGGCTTCACCTATGTGTTCGACCGGGTAACGGGCGAGCCGGTATGGCCCATCGAGGAGCGCGCGGTGGACACGGAGACGGACGTGCCCGGCGAAGCGCTCTATCCGACGCAGCCCTTCCCGACGAAGCCGCCGCCATTCGCCGCGCAGGGCGTGTCGCTGGAGGACGCGAACGACCTGACGCCGGAGATCCACGCGCTCGCGGTGGCGGAGATGAAGCGGTTCCGGCTGGGCCCGCTGTTCACGCCGCCGAGCCTTCGCGGGACCCTCCAGCGCCCGGGCGCCAGCGGCGGCGCGAACTGGGGCGGGGCGGCTTTCGACCCCGAAACGGGGCTCCTGTTCGTGCGCACATCGGAAGAGGCCGACACGAACCAGGTCTGCGTGAACGAGGGCAACGACCCGGAGGTCGATGTCGAATACAGCAACAATTGCCCCTACGGGGCCACGCTCCTCATGTACCGGGAAGCGGACGGGCCGGGCGCCGCCGAGACCCCGGAGAGCAGGCTCGGCCCGATCCCGCTCACCAGGCCGCCCTGGGCCCATCTGGTGGCGCTCGACTTGAATGCGGGCGAGATTGCATGGAAGGCGCCGTTCGGTGAGGGCAGCCCTGAGATACGCGCCCATCCGTTGCTGAGCGGCGTCGAGCTGCCGGCGCGGCTCGGCACGCTCGGCAATGCCGGCCCGATCGCGACCGCGGGAGGCCTCGTCTTCCTCGGCGGCGGCGAGCCCTACCTCTATGCGTTCGACAGGGCGACAGGGGCCGAGCTCTGGCGCGGCGCGACGCCGGGCAGGACCTTCGGCAACCCGATGACCTACCGCGCCCGGTCCGGGCGCCAGTTCGTCGTCGTCGCCACGGGCCGGGAGGCCGATGCCGCGCTCGTCGCCTTCGCCCGGCCGGAATGACCGGCCGGGCGTCGGGCTACAGGTAGTTCGAGACCTCGACGAGATTGCCGTCCGGGTCGCGGAAATAGACCGAGCGGATGGGGCCGAGCGCGCCGCTGCGCTCCGAGGGCGGGGTCTCGATCCCGACGCCGCAGGCTTCCAGATGCGCGACGACCTCCTCCAGCGGCGTCTCGGTGATGAGGCAGAAATCCTCGCCGCCGCAGCGCGGGTCGCGGGCGCGGTACCAGTCGGTGTCGTCCGGGTGGAGGTTGATCTTGTGCTGCCCGAAGCGGAGCGCCTTCCGGACCACCCCGTCCTGGCCGATGCCGTCCCGCCCGAAGGTAACGACCTCCATGCCGAGCGCCTTCGCGTAGAACGCGCATGTGGCCTCGACATCCTTCACCCGCATCACGAAATGGTCGATCCGCTCGATCCGCATCGTCGCCGCCTCCCTCATTCGCATCCGCCGCCATTAGAGCGGAATTCTTTCGGATTGAAACAACATTGGGGCCAGGTCCGAAATTGCCGCCCCGGCCGCCCTCCATCGACAGGCTCTTCCGTCATGCCCGGACTTGTTCCACTGCTGTCCGGTTTAGATTTTGCGGACAGGGCGCATGGCTTGGATTCAGCAGGATTTGAAAGGGTTCCGTCGGATCGGGACACGGATCAGCGCCCCGCATCCCAACCCACTCCTCGTCATGCCCGGACTTGTTCCGGGGTCGCATGCAAATGTGGTCATCCCCCGCCACCGTCCGCCACCCGGTGCCAAGTGAATGATACAGAGTTGTAATCCTTGGTATTTTTCTGCCCTCTTCGGTTCCTGTCCTCTTGACTTTCCGCCATCCGTCGCCTTTCATAGCCGCCCATTTGATGCCGCTCGCATACGGTTTGATGACTGATCCGCGGGCGATTCCAGCGGAGCGCGACGACGATGCCGAAACGCAGCACCCTCAGGCTCACCAAGCGGATTGTGGACGGGCTCAGGCCCGGCGGCAAGGACGCCA
>JAJEAZ010000274.1 GCA_022824105.1 Alphaproteobacteria bacterium | reverse complement strand
GCTGGGAGGCGCTGCTCAACCGGCGCAGCACCACCTGGCGGGCGCTCGACGAGGCCGAAAAGGCGGGGCTCGACGCCGGCCGGGCCCGGGGCCTGATGCTGGCGCATCCGACCCTGGTGAAGCGCCCGGTGATCGACGACGGCGGGACGGTGACGGTCGGCCTCTGACCTATTCCCTGCTGCCGAACAGGCTCAGCAGCAGCAGGAACATGTTGATGAAGCTCAGATAGAGCATCAGCGCGTCCATCACCGACTTCTTCGCCATCACCGCGGCGTCGTAGCCGTGATAATACTCGCTCTTGATGCGCTGCGTGTCGTAGGCGGTGAAGCCTGCGAACACCAGCACGCCGATCACCGACACGGCGAAGTGGAGCGCGCTCGAGGCGAGGAAGATGTTGACCAGCGAGGCGATGATGACGCCGATCAGCCCCATCATCAGGAAGGAGCGCATGCCGGAGAGGTCGCGTTTCGTGGTGTAGCCGTAGAGGCTGAGGCCAGCGAATGCGGCGGCGGTGATGAAGAACACGCGCGCGATGCTGGTGCCGGTATATTGCAGGAAGATCGAGCTGATGCTCGCCCCCATGAGTGCGCAGAACACCCAGAACAGCGCCTGCGTCGCGGGCGTGCTCAGGCGCTGGACGCCGAAACTCAGCACGAGGATGAAGGCGAGCGGCGAGAGCATCAGCACCCATTTGAGCGGCGAGAGGTAGATCGCCTGCCCGAAGGCGGTCAGCGCCATCTGCCCGCCCGGCCCCTGCACCACCGCCATGGTGAACACCAGATAGGCGACGATGCCGGTGAGCAGAACGCCCGACGCCATGTAGTTGTAGATGCCGAGCATGTGCTTGCGCAGGCCGGCATCGAGCTCCGCCGTGCGGGTCGTGCTGCGGCCGGCGGCGCGCGCCGTCGTCCTCAGATTGTCGAAGGCCATTTGCGGTCTCCGTTAGAGTTGTCGGTACCGGCCGCCAATATCGGCGCTGCGCCCGCCCGGTTCAAGTCCCGGCGGCAAGCCGTCGCGCAGGCCCCCCGCGCCTTTCTTTCGATCGCCGCGCCGCCCCCTTCACAACTCGAACATTCTGGGCAGTTACGGCGCATCGTGACATTCTCGACGGTCTCTCCGCCTCCGGGCGGCCTGAACCCGCCTGCGCAAGCTGAGGAGCGCGCATGAGCCCGCCTGCCGAATTCGTCCATGCCTTCGCCGATCTGGGCGAGGTGACGATCCACCACGTTTCGGCGGGCGCGGACCCGCATTCCTCGCCGCCCGTGGTGCTGCTGCACGGCTGGCCGGAGACCTGGTTCGAATGGCGCCATGTCATGGCCGTGCTCGCCGAACGCCATCCGGTCATCGCGCCGGACCTGCGGGGCCTCGGCGACTCGTCGCGGCCCGGCGACGGCTACGACAAGCACACGGTCGCGGACGACGTCTTCCGCCTGCTTTCCGGCCATCTCGGTCTCGACCGCTGGCACCTTGTCGGCCATGACTGGGGCGGACCGACGGCTTTCGCGCTCGCCGCGGCGCATCCGGAGGCGGCGCTGAGCCTCACCGTGATCGACGTGGTGATCCCCGGCGACGGCGGGGAGTTCTCGCAGGGCGGGCGGCGCTGGCACCACGCCTTCCACCGCACGCCGGACCTGCCGGAGGCGCTGGTGGGCGGGCGCGAGCGCACCTATCTCGGCTGGTTCTACCGGGCCTATTCGGCGCGGCCGGACGCCATCGACGAAGAAGCCGTCGCGGAGTATCTGCGCACCTACAGCCAGCCCGAGGCGCTCCGCGCGGGCTTCGCCTACTACCGGAACCTGCCGCAGGACGCGGCCGACAACGCCGCCCTGCTGGCGACCGGCTTCCGCCTGCCCATGCCGGTGCTCGCCATCGGCGGCGGCAGGACGGACGCTTTCGGCCGGGCCGGCGAGGTCGAGGCCTCGATGCGCCGGGTGGCGCGCGATGTGCGGGGCCTGATCGCGGAGGAAAGCGGCCACTTCGTGCCGGAGGAAGACCCGGAGTTCACCGCCCGCGCCATTCTCGACCATGTCGGGCGTTGCGGATGAGCGCGGCGGCGGACGGCGTGTGGGTGTTCGGTTACGGCTCGCTCATCTGGCGGCCGGACATTCCGTATCGCGAGAAGCGGGTCGCCTGGGTGCGCGGCTGGAAGCGCCGCTTCTGGCAGGGCTCGCACGACCATCGCGGGGTCGCGCATGCGCCGGGCCGGGTCGTGACGATGGTTCCGGAGCCGGGCGCGTCCTGCGGCGGCATGGCCTATTTCGTGGGTGCGGCCGAGATGCACGGGACCTGGGACGAACTCGACTACCGCGAGAAGAACGGCTACCGGCGCGAGGCGGTGCGGCTGGAATTCCGCGAGGGCGCGGCGGACGGCGCGGTCTATGTCGCGCCCGTCGGCAACCGCGCCTGGCTCGGCCCCGCGCCCTTCCTGGACATGGCGGCGCAGATCGTGCGCTCCGCCGGCCCGAGCGGCACCAATATCGACTATCTCCGAAGGCTCGCGGGCGAGTTGCGCCGCCTCGGAATCGAGGACGATCACGTGTTCCAATTGGAACGGCATGTAGAAACGCTCGCCCGGCGGGATGGACCCGGCTGCCGGGCAGACTGCGGGAAGACAGGAGGCGATCATGTGCGATGAGAAAACGATCCGTGACGCGGAGGCCTGGCTGCGCCGTTCGGGACGGCTGACGCGGCGGGAATTCGGGGCGCTGTCAGTCGGGGCGGGGATGGCCATGCTTCTGCCCCGGGCCGCGAACGCGCTGGCAGTGACGGCCGCGAATGTCGAGGTGCAAACGCCCGACGGCGCGGCGGACTGCCACTTCGTGCATCCTTCGAGCGGCGCCCATCCGGGCGTGCTGGTCTGGCCGGATGCGCTCGGCCTCAGGCCCGCCTTCGAGCAGATGGCGCGGCGGCTGGCCGAGTCCGGCTATGCGGTGCTGACCGTCAATCCCTACTACCGCTCGGAGAGGGCGCCGGTCCTGCCGGAGGGCGCTTCGTTCCGGGACGAGGCGGTGCGCAAGAAGGTCTTCCCCCTGATGCGCTCCTTGACCCCCGAGAGAACGGTGACGGACGCAAAGGCCTTTATCGGCTTCCTCGACGGCCGGAAGGCGGTGGCGGCCAACCGAAAGATGGGCACGACGGGATATTGCATGGGCGGCTCGATGACCATGCGCACCGCGGCGGCGTTTCCCGACCGCATCGGCGCCGGGGCCTCGTTCCACGGCGGCAGGCTCGTGACCGACAGGCCCGACAGCCCCCATCTGCTCGTCGACCGGATTCGCGCGCACTACCTGTTCGCGATCGCGGAGAACGACGACGCGAAGGACCCGGACGCCAAGACCGCGCTAAGGCAGGCTTTCGACGCGGCGGGGCTGTCGGCGGAGATCGAGGTCTATGCGGGTGCGCTGCACGGCTGGTGCCCGCCGGACTCCGCCGTCTACAACGAAGCGCAGGCGGAGCGCGCCTGGAGCCGGCTGCTGGCCCTGTTCGAAACCGCGCTCGCCTGAGGCGGCCCGCCGCCGGAGCTCAGCGCAACGGAAGGCTCCTGGCGGCGATGCCGGCGGAGAGGGCTGCGAGCACGGCCCAGCCCTGCCAGGCGCCCACGGTGAACAGGGTCAGCGCCGAGACCCCGAGCCAGAGCGCCGGCAGGAGGCAGAGGAGCGCCGTCCAGCGGTTGCGTTCGGCGAGCGAAAGCAGGCCGAGCGTGGCAATGGCCGTCGGATCGGGGGCAATCGCGGCGACCTCCGCCTCGCTCCAGGGCCGCCCGTCGAACCGTGAGAGCAACGGCCAGACGAACAGCGCAACTGCTATGAGGCCGAGGCCGACCCGGTCCCGCCGCACGAAGGAGAACCGGCCCGCGAGGCCAAGCGCCGCCAGGAGAACACCTTCCGCGTAGAAACCCCAGGCGAGCGCCGGCGCGGCCCAGTTGACCGTGCCGTAGCGCAGCGCGACGAACTGCCAGCCGGTCCAGAACCAGGCTGCGCCGAGCGCCGGGCCGAGCCAGCGTCCCGACGGCCGCCGCCAGCCCAGGAGACAGAAAAGCAGCGCCGCGCCCGCCGCCAGCAGCGCCAATTGCGCAGGCCAGAGGGCCTCGTTCTCCAGCGCGAAGAGCCGCCAATAGACGCGCGGCTCGAACAGCAGCAGGTCCTCCAGCGCCCACGCCCCGTTCACGGCGGGCTAGAGGTCGCGCACATGCGCCGCCATGCGCCGGCGCATGGCCTCATCGGGCATGGGACCGAAGGCGGCGGACTTGTTCTCGACCAGGTGGTCCACGCGCCGGGTCGCGGGGATGGCGGCCGTGACCGCGGGATGGGAGAGGATGAATTTGAGCAGGAATTGCGCCCAGGTGGACACTTCGATCCCGCTCGCCCAACCGGGGAGCGGACGCCCTGCAAGCCGGTCCGGCAGCCGGCCGCGCTGGAAGGGCCGGTTGCAGATGACCGCGATGCCGCGTTCCCGCGCGAGCGGCAGCAGGCGCCGTTCCGCCTCACGGTCCACGATGTTGTAGGTGAGTTGGACGAAATCCGGCGGGCGGCGGCGCATGACCTCTTCCAGTTCGCCATGCCGGCGGCCGTGGGAGGTAGTGACGCCGGTATAGCGGAGCGTCCCCGCCTCCTTCATGGCTTCGAGCGTGTCGAGGTTCGCCTCCCATTCGATCAGGTTGTGGACCTGCAGCAGGTCGAAGCGCCCGAGCCCCCACCGGCGGGCCGTTTCCGCGATCTGCGCCGGGCCGTTGGCGGCGCGGGTCCTGACCTTGTCGGCGGAGACGAGGCCCGCCGGACGACCGAGCTTCGCGAACGCATCGCCGATCACCGCCTGCGAGGACCCGTACATGGGCGAGGAATCGATCATGCCCCCGCCCGCCTCGAAAAAGGCGGCCATGACGGCGCGGCACTCGGCGCGGAGCAGCGGGTCGCCGCCGACATTGAAGGTGATCCAGCTGCCGAGCCCGACCGCCGGCACAGGCTCGCCGGTCGCCGGAACGCGCTTCGAGAGCGCCCCGCCGGCAGCCGCGCCGAGAGCCGGCGCCGCCAGCGCCGCGCCTGCGCCCGCCAGGACCGTCCGCCGGGTCGCGCGCATGGAAGATGCCTCCCGTCCCGCCTGCCGCGAGAGTAGCGCCGGCGCCGGGACCGGCCAAGCGGCTGGCGGAGCCGGGGGCTTTCGTGGCAGGGTGCGGGCGGTTCCGGAAACCCGAGGCGAAGGGGGCGTCTGCGATGGCGGTGCTCAGGATCTTCTCTTACCTGCCCAATCCGCGCGTCTGGAAGGCGACGATCGCCGCGCGGCTGCTCGGCGTCGAGGTCGAGGTCGTGGGCGACCGCCCGAAGGCGCTGCCGGACTGGCTCTGGGATTTCGACGCGAGGCCGCTGGAGGAGGCGGAGAAGACGCCGGACAATCCGCATGCGCGCGCGAGCAGGCGCGGCTTCAGCGCCACCATGCTCTACAAGACGGACGCCTTCCTGGCCGCCCATCCGTTCGGCACCGTGCCTGCCGCCTTCGATCCGGAGGGCGGGACCGGCATCTTCGAGTCGAACAGCATCCTGCGCGCCGTCGCGCGGGCGGCGGCGCCGGAACGCCGCCAGACCGAACAACTCGCCGCGTTGGGCGCGGCGGCCGGGGGCCTCTATGGCGAGGGGCCTTACGAAGCCGCGCGGATCGACAGCTTCCTCGATGCCGGGCTCGTGTTCGCGCGCGAGACGCAGGCCTATCTGCTGGCGCTCGCGGCCCGCAAGGCGACGCAGGAGATGTCGGACCGGATGCGCGAGGCCTACGCCTTCTACCTGGAAGGCATCGACAATGCCGCAGGCCGGGACAGCGAAGGGCTGGCGGGGCCGTTCTCCATCGCCGACATCGCCTTCGTCTGCGACTTCGCCCAGTTCCGCCGCGAGGAGCACATGCTCGACAGGCTCGAACATTGCGGCCTCGAACCGGTGTACCAACCGGACGGGCAGCCCCGCGCGCATGCCCACTTCGACCGCCTGCGCCGCCTGCCCGCCTTCGCCGCCGACCTCGGCGACGGCTATGTACTCGAAGCCGAAACCCCGGAAAGGAAACGCGCATGAGCCAGCCGGTCGCGCTCGTCACCGGCGTCGGCCCCGACGGGGGCACGGGCGCCGAAATCGCCAGGCGTTTCGCCGACGGCGGCTACCTGACGGCCATGCTCGCCCGCGATGCAGAGCGGCTGGCCGCGCTCGAAGCCGATATCGAGAACGCCACGGCCTTTCCCTGCGATGTCGGCGATCTCGATGCGCTCAAGGCGGCTGTGGCGGCCGTGCGCGAGCGGCTCGGCCCGCCGACGGTCGTCGTGCACAATGCGCTCAGGAGCACGCGCGGGCCCTTGCTGGACCAGGACCCGGAAGACCTCGAGCGTAATTTCCGCGTGAATGCGACGGCGCTGCTGCATCTCGCCCGCGAGACGATTCCGGGCATGCTGGATGCGGGCGGCGGCGCGCTGCTCGTCACCGGCAACACCTCGGCCACGCGCGGCAAGGCGCATTGGGGCTTCTTCGCCTCCACCAAGGCGGCGCAGCGCATCCTGGCGGAGTCCATCGCGCGGGAGTTCGGGCCGCAGGGCATCCATGTCGCCTATTTCATCATCGACGCCGCCATCGACACGCCGCGCACGCGGCCCTTCATCGCGCCGGATGCCCCGGACGAGTTCTTCGCCAGGCCCGTCGCCATCGCCGAGGAGATGTACCGCGTCGCCCACCAGGACCGCTCCGCCTGGTCATTCCGCGTCGAGCTCCGCCCCTTCGGCGAGACCTGGTAATACCAGCGGCATCGACTTCAGACTCATGTCTTCTTCTCGTCATGCCCGGACTTGTTCCGGGTATCCATGCGGCCGTCCGGGGTAAGCGGCGAAAGTGGATGCCCGGAACAAGTCCGGGCATGACGGAACAGCCTGTCGAAGGAAGGCGGTCCGGCGGCGGGCGTCGAATCCGCCATCGGTTCCGGTCAGCGACCGTTGGTATAAGCCTATGCGGCCCGGATGTCGGTCTGCGGGAAG